>NZ_BMOD01000018.1 GCF_014646895.1 Deinococcus roseus | reverse complement strand
CGGTTTTGTGGAAATGTCCAGGTCTACTCTTTCAGCGGATTTTCCTTTCTTTTTGATCGCTGACACCACAGCATTTCAGCCTGCGGTACACAATAGAATTATTTCGAAGCAGATTATACAAAAACAAGAATATGGCACTACGGCCTCATGTTTTTCGAAAGAAATTGGCCGAGGAGCAACGCAAAGAACTTTGTACTCAACTTGCAGTCCTGAGATTAGGCAAACTGCTATTGATTGGTCGAATATTCCAATTAAGGATTTCATGCGTATATTTAATATTAGTATAGAAAGATTACATCAGGAATGGAAGGGAGATATAATCATTACTCCGCCTGAATATACTGACCAAGCCACGGGTGAGCATACCACCACTTCTTGTTTTAGTAGAAATCCACTACAAGGTAAAATCCAAGGAGCATTTAGCAATGATGATGATACTCTACAGGTATGTACTAATAACGATGGTAGCCTTGATCCATATTCTCAGCATGCCTTAAGACATGAAATATTTCATGCTTTTCAATATGCTCTGATTTCGCACACGAGAGATGCTTCGCTTGCCTGGTTAGTTGAGGGCACCGCTCGCGCAAGTGAACTCAGTGATAATTCGTCTCTCGATATCAATACAATAAATACCACCAAAGTGGCACTAAAAACCATCGCCTATAAAATAGACAAGCCTTTTAATCTTAAAGGTGGTTCTGGTGGTCAAAACCCATATCACCATCAGGATCTATGGGTTTATGCCGGTCGCCTGTTCGATGGCAATGGAAGCCTCAGTGGTTTACGCTATCTTATGCCAATTTTTTTGAATGTCTGGAGCTCAGATCAAGAACCAGTGGAAGCAACTGATGCTTCTTTCAGGGCTAT
This sequence comes from Deinococcus roseus, assembly GCF_014646895.1. Lineage (NCBI taxonomy): Bacteria > Thermotogati > Deinococcota > Deinococci > Deinococcales > Deinococcaceae > Deinococcus > Deinococcus roseus. Next base: position 105,587 of record NZ_BMOD01000018.1, on the reverse strand, counting down.
GGGTATATCGGACGGATTAAGTGAAGTTTATTGGGGCTTTGCAAAAGAAAAACTGGTTGAACACAAATTCAAACTAAGAATTGATGATAGACCCTGTGTGTACATTATACCGGCATCTGGAGAGGGTCCAGAGGCTTCTGCTGAACCAAGTGAATTTATTTTCGGTTCACCGCAGAATCCAGAATATCAAATGACCGATATTCCTCCGCTGACCAGCAAAGTTTATGCCATCGCGATGCGCAATGTCCCCTTTCAGGGTTTTAACATTAAACTGAAAGATGCAGCTCCGTACATCAAATACAAAGTCTATCGTAGTGTATCCACCACCAAATACACTTGCAATGGCATTGCTGATGGGGACGCTGATGGCCTGGACTTCAGAGAATTTGGTTCGGACCCCAAAACATCTACCCTGCTGGTGCTGGTCAGCAACACCAGCATCAAAGACAAACAGTCTGCCAAAATCGAGATCAAATCTCTGCCCCTTCCCGAGACTGCCCGGGCATACGGCGACCCGCACCTCCGCACCTTTGACGGCAGGCGCTACGACGCCCACCAGCTCGGAGAATTCACCTACCTCACCCCTCTCACCGGCAATGGCCTGACCATCCAGGCCCGTCAGGTGCTTTCCAACCCCACCCGTTTCCCTGCTGAAATCAGGGCCACCGTTGCTTCCGCAGACGGCGTGAAAGTCGAAGTGGGCCCACAGGGCTACCTCCTCAATGGTGTGCCCTTCACAGAAAACCACATCCAACTGGGCAACATCAGCATCACCGTAAATCGCTCTTATGCGGTTGTGCAAATGAACACCCCTTATGGTGACGTGGAACTCTCTGGGGATGATGTGTTCGTCAGGAATCTTGCCGCAGGAATTCCATATGGTGGCCTGCTGGGCACGCCCAACGGTGACCCCACCGATGATTTCACCACCTCAACAGGCGCCCTCACCTCCGATGTCCTCGCCTTCCAGGACAGCTGGCGCGTCACCACCCACGCCCAGTCCCTCTTCACCTACCGTGCTGGCGAAGGCCCTAGCACCTACAACAAAACCAACCCCTTCTTGCAAAACACCATCCCTGCTGCAGAATTCCAGCCTTTCCAGGACCGGGCCCGCCAGTTGCTGACCGGCTACTGTCTCAGCACTTCTGCCGTGGAACAGGATGTGATTGATGCCACCGCGCTGGATTTGTATGTGGGCACACCAGAATCAGAGGTGGTCTTCAACACCTGCAACTACCAGGTGACCGGCACCATCCTCAACACCCTGATGGACAACGCACCTGTTGCAGGGGCTTCCGTGCAGGTGACTTCAGGCACCCTCAGTTCCTGCATGGCCACCACCGACCAGAATGGCCGTTATGGTTGCACCCTGAGCCCCAGCACCCCCAGCAGCACCGCTCCCAGCGTGCAGGTGAGTGTGCAAGGCATTCCTGTCACCAGTGGCACCTTCCCCAGTCAGGCCGCACAGGGCAGCAACCTGGAAATGACCCTGGATGCCCAGGTGCCCATCACCACCCTCAAACTCTCAGGAAACGTGGTGCTCACCGAGCCAGCCGGGCAACCCGCTGCGGGAGCCTCAGTCCAGTTGCAGACGGACACCGGAAAATGGGGCACCACCACCGATGCCGCAGGGCATTACCAGCTGACCGTCCCGGTTCCCGCTGCTGCCCCCTCCCCCTGGCCTGTGACTTTTGAGGTGAAAAAGGACAACCTGATCACCCACACCCCGGTGGACCTGCCCTTCACGCCACAAAGCATCACCGAGCGCACGGTGGACCTGGAGTTGAGCAAGTTCGTGGGTTTCACGGCCAGCATCACCCACCCTGCCCGCACGGACGTGCTGCTTCCTGGTGCCCTCACCATTCGCAACAGCAGCAACACGGTGTTGTGCAGCAGCGACACCAGCCAGTGCGTGACCGAACTGAAAGTCACCGAGAACCAACAGGCCACGGCGACCGTCAGCGGTGACTGGGGAAGCGCCACCCAGAATTTCACCCTGATTCCCGGACAGTACAATTACACCCTGCAGTTCCCGGTGAATGTCACCCTCTTTGGCCTGCAGGGCCAGATCAAAGATGTCACCCAGACCGCCCTGCCCGACGTGATGGTGTCTGCAGTGTCCAACTGGTGGATCACCACCACCCCCCGCACCACCACCGATGCCCAGGGAAATTACCAGCTGTGGGGTTACCAGCGTCCTGGAAGCACCGTTGGACCTGTGACCCTGAGCGCTGTTTATGGTTTGCAGGAAGGGGCAAAACAAATCCCCCTCAACCCAAGTCAGGTGCCCGCAGGACAGGTCACCAACCTGCAACACAACCTGCAGATCAGCCACACCGTGATGGTCACCGGTCAGGTCACCCTGGACAGACAGCCCAGCGACGTGAAAATCGGAGATCCTGCGGGCAACGTGCAGGTGATATCCAACAACACAGTGCTGTGCAACGCCCGCGTGGACCTCGCCAGTCAAACCTACACCTGCATGATCACCCTCACCGACACAACGGCTGTGCCCTTCACCCTCCAGTACAGCGGGTCTTTTGGAAGCGGCAGCATGGTCCTTCCGATGCCCGGATGGTCCAACACAGGCACCACCACCCTGACGCAGAACCTCACCCTGAAAGGCAACCGGGTGGAACTCCAGGGGATTGTGCGCTCTGCGCAGGGTGCCCCCATGCCCAACACCCCAGTGAAATTCTCCGGGGCTTTCACTGCCACCCGCACCACCGATGCCAACGGCAAATACTCCGTCATCGCCATCACCGAAAACACCCAGCCGCTGAGCGTCACCCTGAAGGTGTCCAACGGCCTCAACGTGGAAAGCCGCACCCTGAGCCTGTCCGTGCAACCCCAGGCCCTCACCACCCACACCCAGGATGTGCAGTTCACAGACGTGGCTGCAGGACGGGTACGCTGGTCCTTGCCGCTGGGAGGAGGGGTGTACGCGGGTCTGGCTGCCCTCAGCGATGACACCCTGATTGTTGCGGTCAGAACCTCCTCCGGCTCGAAGCTCCTGGCCATCAAGTCTGACAAAGAGCAACTGTGGTCCCTTGCCCTTCCAGCCTCAGATGTGCTCGGCACGCCAGCAGTGGACGCGCAGGACAACCTTTACTTCGGCAACCAGAATGGTCAGGTCTTCAAAGTCGACAAAAGTGGGGCCTTGCAGTGGACGTTCCCCACAGGAGACACCATTTACGCTCCGGTGGTCCTGGCAAACAACCTGGTGATGGTGGCCTCAGCCGATGGCAAAGTTTACGCTTTGCATCCTGATGGCACCGTGCTGTGGACACACCAGACGGGTTCCACGGTGCGTCTGCCGGTGGTGTGGAACGGAACTTCATTCTTTGTGGCTCCTGAGGATAACAGCATTCTGGAAATCAGTGCCCAGGGGCAACCCATCAAAACCTACCCGCTTGGTGCCCAGGTGGCAGGCACCCTGTCCGTCACAGCAGAAGGCCATGTGCTGTTCTTCACCAGCAACCAGCAAGAACACCACATCCTGCAAGACCACACCTTGCATTCCAGGCCCATCTCAGGCAGCAGGGCCTCTCCTGCTTCTCCTGTAGCACTGGGCAGCAATGGCCAGCAAGCCTATGTTGACTTTGAAGGGAGTTTCACCCACTTCAACCCCATCACAGGAGCAAAATGGCAGCAGGCAGGGGAAGCATCCTCCCTCAGTCCAGTGTTCACGGCAACAGGGGTGGATTTCAGCAGTGGAAACAGCATCCAGAACTTCAACTCAGAGGGCAGCCTCAACTGGACCTTCACAGCCCAGAGTGGAATCTCCAGCCATCCCATTCTGCTGGGGAGTGGGCTGTACGCAACGGACCAACTGGGCACCCTGTATGCAGTGAACACCAGCAGTCCTGCAGACCCCACCTGGAATCGCCTGGGCGGAACCGGCAGCAACAATGCCTGGCAAACCCAGCGCAGTGGAGGCCTGTACGAGTACCTTTTCACTGGACCCATCAAAATTGGCACTGCAGACCTCACACTCAACAACATGCTGGTGAGTGTGCTGCGTGACAACCAGGTGGTCTGTCAGGTCCAGAGTGACGCTGCAGGGAACTTTGAGTGCCCGGTATTCCTTCCCTCCAACACTGATGTGAAGGTGCAGGTGGAATCTGGCTGGTTCTCTAAAGTCGAGAAACAGGTTCATTTAAGCAACACTCCGCAATTCTCCCAGACCCTGAACCTGGAGGGTTTGATGCGGGAAGTGACCGTGCAGGTGCAACTTGCCACTGCAGATCCTGACCTGATCATGGGTGTGCAGGTGGATGACATTGAATCTGGCCGCTGTACCCAAGTGGATCCGCTGCATTTCAATTGTCTCCTCTATGTGGCAGATGGTCTTGCCCACACCCTGAAGGTCAAATACTATGGTTATGGCATCACGCTTGAACAGGACATCCAGCTTGATGCCTCATGGAACCCCCAGACGGTTTTGCAAACCAGCCTGAACAACCGCTACCCCATATATTCGGGAGAATTCATCTGGAACCCAGGTTACTGGAATGATTACCACACCACCAGCATCGAAATGACCATCAAAGATGAAAACCGGGACATCTGCACCATCACAGTGGGCTGGGGCAGGTACAAATGTTACGACCTGCAGGGATCACCCACTGGAGTTCTCACTTACGTGCTGTCCCGACAGGGTGTGCCGTATGACCATTTCAGGCTGGAAACCACCCGCCCACAACAGGCAGGAGACCAGCAGGTTCAGGACATCCAACTGTACAGTGGCGGCATCCAGTCCCGGCTGGTCAATGCCAACGGTCGGGTGCTGTCCCTGTCCTTGAAGGTGCTCGACACCAGCGGGAATGACCTCTGCACACCTTTGATCCAGAATGGGGGTTATTCCTGCAACATCACAGCCTGGACCCCTGAATTGCCCGGAATTCAGCTGTGGGCGGGGCAAACTGCAGGTCAGGCGGACCACTTGGTGGGAGCTTTGCCTGCAGGCATTCCAGGCAATGGCTTCCTGGAAGACACCCTGGTGGATGTGCCTGTGGTGACCATCCTTGTGAATGTTCCTGAAAACAGTGTGCTGCAAAACATCCAGTTGGCTTTCAATGGAGTGCCCATGGATGTGCCTTACCGGCTTTCCGCAGAAGGGTTAACGTTTGATGTTCTGAATTTCACAGGCCTTCAGGGCACCTTCACCGTCGATTACGATGAATGGGGAGAGCACTCCACATGGGTGACCGATCCACTGTCTGTCCATGCAAATGACAGCCTGGTTGCTTCAGCACATCCCTGATCAATAATGCAAAACAAAAGCAAGTCAAAGTGTGAGGTCGCACTACACACTTTGACTTGCTTTTAAAACTGTGAAAAGAGATTCTTTCAAAACATCAAGGCAACATATCACTCCATCAAAGATCCCAAGGATGCTTTGATGTTCTGAAATCCGAATCCATTCATAAAATGAGGAATGTTCAGCCATACGCAACGAAACATGTTCCTGAAGTTCCCGGAGGTGGATGACTGGGTGCTCTCCAGTCACTATGTCCTCTCTTTCGACGACCTCAATCTGGTGGGCCAAAAAACAGGTCCAGCAACCCAGCTGGGTTTCGCCGTGCACCTCAAGGTCATGCAGCACCTTGTGCGCAGTCCGTTGAAAGTGGAAGTGCCCCAGGTGATCGTGGAATGCATCGCCAGCCAGTTGGGCCTGGATCCTACCCTGTACCAGACGTATCTGCAGGTCAAGACCTACGTTCTGGAAACCCACCTCAGGGAAATCCGCGAGGTCCTGGGCCTACAGCACTACCGGACCATGTCCCACCAGAGGGCACTGCTGGAATTCCTCAAGCCCCTGGCAGAAGCCACTCCAGTGCCCTTTCCCTTGATGTGCCAACTATTTGATGAACTTCGGGCCCGAAAGATCCTGATGCCGAAATTCACCACCCTGGAACACCTGATCCGGGCCAGCCTGAAGGAAGCCCGGGAACATGTGGAGCGCCTATTGCTCTCCATTTACCCGGATCAGGGGGAGCACCTGGACGAATTGATTGAACCCCACGTTTACCACAAAGACCCCAACCAATCCAAGCTCGGCTGGCTGAGGGAAGAGAACCATGAGCCCAGTAGTGATGGCATCAGCCGGGTGCTGGACCGGCTGATTTTCATGAAGCATTTCGCCCTGCCCTGGAAAATGCTGAAATTCATCCACCCCAACCGCATGGAGCACCTCATCCAGGAAGCTCGCAGCTTGCAGGTTTACCAGTTGCGGGGCTTTGAAGATAACCGCAGAAGAAGCCTGGCTGTGGTCATGATCATGGACCTAGTCCAGACCCTCACCGACCAGACCTTTGACCTGCACGAAAAAATGCTGCTCTCTGCCTTCCGGGACTGTGAGAGGGAGCACTTTGATGAACTCAAAGGTCAGCAAGCCCACCTGCTGGAATTGCTGGAGTTGCACCAGCGGGTCGGGCAGGCCCTGATTTCGGCCAGGAAACGCAAGAAGAACCCCTTCAAGAGCATTGAGGAGGTGATCCCCTGGGAAGATTACGTGCGTTCCGTACAGGAACTCGATGCCCTGAAGAAAGAGGTGGAGCAGGACAGCCTTCGCCTGCTGGGCAGGAAGATCCACACCTTCCGCAAGTACTCTGGCCGCCTGCTCTCCAGGTTTGACTTCAAAGGGCCGGACAGTGAGCAGGACCTTTTAAAGGCCATCCACCTAGTGAAAGCCACCCACCAGAAAATCTCCCAGCCCATCCCAAGAGATGCACCAACCTCCTTTGTAGACCGCAGGTGGGCCAAGTTTGTTTTTGTGGGGCCAGAGGGACAAATTGACCAGAGGTATTACGAGTTGTGTGTGCTGTCCAAACTGGTGTCCCGGATGCATGCCGGGGAAATAAATGTAGAGCACAGCCGCAAGTACGGGCCTTTCGATGATTTGCTGCTCCCCAGGAGCCAGCTGACCACCAAACTGAAGCACTTTCCCCTGTCTGTTCCGGTGGATTTCAACACCTTTTGGGAAGAGCAAAGCAGCCGACTGCTGGACCGCCTCAACGAAGTGGATCGCAAACTGCATGAGGGCCTCCTTCCAGAGGTGCGGATGGAGAAAGGACAGGTAATCGTCACCCCCCACAAGCAGGACAAAGTGCAGGCGAAACAGGCAAAGGAGCTGAGCAGGAAGCTGTTTCGGCGCATCGGGAACATCAAGATCACCGACCTGATGCTGGAAGTCTCCAGCTGGGTGCCGTTCCGGGATCACTTCCGTCACCTGACCCTGCATAAAGCTGTGGATGACCTGGCCCTCCTGTGCAGTGTGATGCTGGCGGAGGGGTCAAACATGGGCATCACCAAGATGGCCCAGTCCACCAATGCTGCGGACCTCAAGCGCCTGATCTGGGTGAGGCAGCAGTATGTCCGAGAGGAGAATTACCGTTCCCTGCAGGCAGAGTTGGTGAATTACCACACCAAACAGGCCTTGACCCGCTACTGGGGAGATGGAACCCACTCGGCTTCGGATGGACAGCGTTTTCCTGCAGCCTGGCAAGCGGAGGGTTCTGGGACCTTCAACCGCAGGTATGGTCGGGATCCTGGGATGACCTTCTACACCCATGTGACGGACCAGTATTCCCCGTTTTTCACCAAGGTGATTGCCAGCAATGAACGGGATGCAGTGCACATTGTGGACGGCCTGTTGTACCACGGAAGTGACCTGCGTATCCAGGAACATGCCACGGATACCCACGGCTATTCCGATGCTGTATTTGCCTTGCTGAACCTGCTGGGGTTCCGGTTCACCCCCAGGATCCGGGACCTGAAGGAACTGAAGCTGTTCGTGCCAGGTCGCAAAAAGAAATGGGCAGCCATTTCCCCTGTGGTGGGTGGCACCCTGAACCGGAAGCTGATTGAGGCACACTGGAACCAGATCATTCGACTGGCGGTGAGCGTGAAGTCCGGGCATGTGATGGCTTCGGTGATCTTGCGCAAACTGGCGAACTTTCAGCGGAAAAGCTCCCTGTTGGCGGCGATCAATGAACTGGGCAAGCTGTATCGCACTTTTTTCATTCTGGATTGGTGGTCTAACCCAGAGTTGCGCAGGAGGGTGCAAAGGAATTTGAACAAGGGCGAATTACTGCATGAACTGCGTCGTGCAGCTTACCTGCATGGCCGTGGGGAGGTGCGGGACCGGTCCTTGCGGGCACAGAGTAAACGGGCGAGTGGGCTGAATGTGCTGACCACGATGATCGCGGTGTGGAACACGGTGTACCTGGAGGAAGCCATCAAGCAACTTCGGCTCGAAGGTGAGATGATTCCGGATGAACTGATTGAGCGGCTGTCTCCCTTGAAGTTTGAGCACATCATTTTTTCTGGGGATTACGTGTGGCGGGAGGATCAGGTGCCGGAAGAAGGCAAACGCCGACCCTTGTTGAAGGAGGAATCCATGCTGATATTGGACTGACGAAACCCATGACGATATCATTTTGACGAAACCCGTTTGATTTTGTCAGTGGGTGAGGAGCGCAAAAAGACTGTCTGGGAAGACAACTCCATGAAGGGCCAGAGATCGGCAAAAACAGATCAAGTCGAAAAAGACAGTTCTGGATGGGAATAAGCAGATTCCTTAATGATTGACATGACCCCTTGTTGACCCGTTCCGGGTGTTCCAGAAAACAGGCTTCCAGTGAGGCGAGTTGCGCTTCTGGGCGCAGGCTTTTGCTGGCTTTCAACAGCAATTTGAGGGCCTTTTTGGCCTGGGCATTGATTTTGCGGTGGTCGATTTTCATGGTGCCTCCAAAGTAACTTATCTATATATAAGTATACACCAGATGCCCATTGGAATCAATTCACAGCAGAAATGAAATCTGCGATTTCATTCACGTCATAAAAACCACACTCTGGCAAAAAACCCCAGGTGTTCCAAAAGCCGTGCGAAAACCACCCCACCCCTCCGCCTCTCGCTTCACAGGATGGCCGTCACGCGACAGCGGAAGGGGGGTAGGGTGAAGTAGAGCGGGAAACCCCAGCGAGGTGTCCCCCTGACCATTCTGGCGCACACAGGCAAAGGGTGGGGTTAAAGCGACCGGAGGAAGCTTGGTGAATGGCGCAGGCATTCAAACCCCACCCTTTGACCCGCTCTGCTTCACCCTCAGGGGACCTCGGTCCCCTCCTGAATGAATCCACGCATTTGAAAGTACGACCAAAAAATTTGATGGTACGACCAAATCCGTTACCATGAAAAAATGAAGGCCACCCACAAAACCTCCAGTCCCCAGCAGAACCTCGACGAGGACATCCAGGCAATCCTCCAGGACCTGCACCCGCCCCAGACAGAAACCCAGCCTCAGCCCCTCACCGCCTTCAAAAGCCCCACCTTGCTCACCGCCGAAGAACACCAGATGGCCTTCGACTGGTACAACCGGCACCTCTTCCAAAACCAACTCCCTCAGGTGCTGATCACCCTCAACCCCGGAAAGAAATACCAGGGCTACTACCGCAAAGAACCCTTCGTGAACCTGCAGACCAAAGAGGCCATCTCCGAGATCGCACTGAACCCGGACATCTTCATCGACCTGCCCGGAGGTTACAGTCAGCTCCTGCCCCAACACCCCGAACAAACCCACCCTTTCAGCAACCTCGAAGACTACCTCTCCACACTGGTGCACGAAATGTGCCATCACGCAGAACACCACGAGAACCCACAACTGCAACCCAACGGCTACCACCGCAAAACCTGGGTGGCGATCATGCACCGCATCGGGCTGCACCCGCAATGCATGACCTCCGACGATCCGCATTGCGGAACCGGCTTCAAAGTCGGTCACTTCATCGTGAGAAACGGACCCTTTCACCGCACCACCCTGGAATTGCTGGAACGCCACTTCACCTTCACCATCACCACGAAACAACAAGGGCAACTCCAGGACCCCGACCAGCAAGAAACCCCGCCTGACCCTCAACAACAAAAAAAGAAACGTAAACGCCTCAGCAAAACCCGCTATGGTTGCCCCGAATGCCTGCAAAGGGGCGAACCCACCTACGCGTGGGGAAAGCCCGGTTTGCGCATCCGTTGCGGCACCTGCACAGAAGGCCCCTTGATGGTTCCCCAGCAAGACAAAAACGACGACCCTCTGGAATGACCAACCCCAGAGCCCTCAACCCTTCTTCCTGGCACCTCACCTTCCAGAAAGCCCACCGGGATGACCCAGACACCCCCACCAGGCCTTCCCCCTTCAGCAGCAAACCCAACAGGGGAGAAGAGCAGAACACCGTCTGGCAATGAACCCCTCATCACCCTTTCCACAACCCTGCGCTTCTCTCCCTGCACACCCTGACATCCCACGATGCCAGGGTGTTCCTTTGACCCCCTCAGGAGAAAACACCTGGGCTTCAAAGGCAACCCCGTCCAGAACCCTCCACCAGGAAACCCCTCATCACCTGCCCTGCACCTGAATTCATGCCTGACCCTCGACCTTCCCAACCACCAAAAGCACGCCCTGGGTTCATCCTGCAGGCTTGCCTGACTTCCGGGATGCCACAGCAACCCCGCAGCAAAGCCGCACCCCATCCGCACCCATCAAGCAGGATCCCTCCCACCTCACCTCAAGAGGGCTCACCTCCCATGACCCTCTCCCTCCCTTTCCACACCAACCCCGGTGAAAGTCAGGCCCATCCACCATGCCCACCTCTTGCATGCCGCCACTTCGCCTGCAACACCCAGCGGCACCACCTCACCCACCCAAGGCACGCCGTTCAATCCGGCACTCCGATCCCAGTGCCTTCCATGCCACTGGCCTTCCCACCCCCAGCACACCCTCCTCTCCTCCCACCGATCCGCGCACCCAGGCACCACCTTTCCTTCACTGCCCTGCCCACCCACCAAGGGCGCACCCTGCACCCCGCACCATCGAGACACCCGGCCCAGCAGCAACACCCCACCTGTGGCCCTGATGGCGGACTGGGCAAAACACCCCACATGCCACCGAGTCACCCGAAACCGCAACACCCTCACCAGACCACCCGAAGCCCTTCACTGCAATCACCCCGCCCACCGCTCCATTCAGGCCAAACCCTCCATCAGCTCCACACACAGCTCACCGTCCGAACCCCCCTCACCCGCACAGAAGTCCACCCCTCTTTTGCCCGCCACATCCTTGCCTCCAGACACCACACCCTGCCCACCACCACCGAGCACCCTGCACCCCCGCCCTGGCACCCCACGCTCAAACAACCCATCCCGCACAAGCCCCAGCCACCCAGAACACCCCCAAGCACCACTCGCAACCCACACCCATCACAACCCCTCCACCCTCACCCTGGCATCCACCTCAGGCCCACCCCACACCCAGGCAACCCCAATGAACCCACCCCACAACGCCAGCGGCACCCAGCCAAAACCCACCGGGCAACCCCACCCAACACCCACCGGGCAACCCCACCCAACACCCCACCTCTGGGCCACCAACCCTCTGGCCCACCCCATACACAAACCCCCCAAAAACCCCAAACCACCCCAGGCACTATAAAAAATAAACCGTACATTCAAAAAAACCCACCATGCACAGCCCGCAACCCACACCCAGACACCTCAGACACCCAACCCTCTGGTCAATGTGTTGTCGTCTCAACTGTACGGTTGATGTAAGGTCATGCATTCCCAATTTCGGGCAGTTCTGAACCCACCTGGACCCACCCACCCGATACACAAATCCAATGCTTTCCGGCCACAAAAAAGCTGCGGAACCCCTGGCATTGACTCCAGGGATCCCGCAGCATCGTTGTATTGGGTGATAGAACGACACCTCATTTTAACAGCTGTGACCCCCACATCCAACACCACCAGCTCCAACAGTTCAACCTGCTCGGACCGCTCAAGGGGGCTTGGATCAACGCCCCCTGTGAAGACCACCCTGGCGACAACCCACACATCCCCACCTCATCCGCACCCGTCTCGTGCACGCATCCCATTCATCTCTGCATCCCACCAGACTGCCTCTCTCTGGCTTCACCCTCACGCATCCTGCAGCAACCACTCAGGGTAAAAGGGCACCATGTTCATGTTGCCGTCCACGCAGCATTCCTGCAAACCACGGCTGCCCGTGCCCTCGGGTAACACAGGCACCACCTTCAACTCATCCAATCCCGCCCGGGGCAACACCATCACTGGGGCTTGCTCCTGGGGGGGCGCACCAGCAGTGCTCAGCGAGCCATCAAGGCACAAACTGATCCTGGTGGCAAGACCACACGTGAGGGGCAGCAGAGCACCTGCTCTGGCGTGAACACCACGGGTCTGGGCTACAGCATGGGTATGGATGCAGCATCCATGCGGCTCATGCAGGTCCTCTTCCTTTCACCCTGCTTCCCTCAAAAAATTCTGCATGCGTTTGACCCTGACCTGCCTTTCACCTGCAAAAATTATGACGGCCTGACCACCAAATCATCGCCTGCAGACCGTACACCCCCTGAAATGAAACATCCCGCTTCGATTGCTGAAGCGGGATGCGGGTCGTGCTGGGATGTGCCAGGATCAGCGCACCGGCTGAACGTCCTCCACCTCAATGTCCCAGATTCCGCGCTTGATGGTGTGTGGAACTTCATTCTCCAAAATGCGGTCAATGCTTTCTCGCACATTGGGGTGCACCACGAACTGACCGGTCTTGACCACTTCAATGGCGTACTGAAAGAGAGGCTGGGTGAAGCGTTTGCGTTTGCTGAGGTCAATGCGCCCCATCAGCAGGGAAATGTCCTCGTTGTCCATCACCTCTTCCAGGGTGTCTCCGTGCACCGTGCAGATGATGGGCACAGCGCGACGAATCACGGTCTTTGCACTGCGGGCATCCTCCTCGTCTCCCACTTCGTCGGCAATCATCAATCTGGGGTTGTCATTGGTGAGGCCTTCCATCATCACTTCGGCGTTGGTCTGGCCTCTGGGCACCTGCTTGATCCAGGCGGAACGCAGGGCAATGTGGGCGATGTCCCCTTCCCCTCCGATCTCGTTGGATTTGTCCACCACCACCGTCTGGAAACCCTGGGCACTTGCAGAACTGGCACTGAGTCTGGCAGCTTCCCTCAGGATGGTGGTCTTGCCGCGCCCTGGACCCCCGATGATGATGCCAGACTGGCCGGACTGCAAATAGTCTCTGAGGGCGTCTGCTGCCCCGATCACATGGCGGCCAAATCGAATGGAGAAGCCCCGGACCACGCCACTGGTGGACCGGGTGACACTCACGCGGTGCAGGGTACCGTCGATGCCGATGCGCCCGTCATGGCGTGGCTCTCCGAACTTGGTGGAGAGGGTCTTGAATTCGTCTTTGTCCAGAATCACATCTTCCAGGGTCACGGTTCCATCACGGAACAGCACCTGAGCCGGGCATCCCAGGGCAATCTTGATTTCCTGGAGATCATCGATGCGGCCTTGAATGGCTTCTTTGATCAACTGCGGCATTTTGACCAGCAGGTTGTTGAGTTTGCTGTCTTCAAACTGCTTGATCCGCATCCGCAAGTGATGGTCCCTGTCCATTTCATCCTGGGTGAGGGGAGACTCTGGCATGAAGACCCTGCGTTCGGTTTTCATGGGTGCATGCCTTGGAGTTGCATGGCTTCATAGGTGCCGAGCACTTTGCTGACGTACTCCTGGGTCTCCTTGTAGGGCGGGACACCCCCGTACTTTTGGACAGCGCCACTGCCTGCATTGTAGGCGGCGAGGGCCAGATTCCAGTTCTTGAATTCATCCCACTTTCCCCTCAGGTAGCGGGCTGCACCGAAGATGTTCTGGTCGACGTCATACCGGTTGAGGCCCATCTCACGGGCTGTGCCGGGCATCAATTGTCCCAGGCCATACGCCCCTTTGGGGGACACCGCGTCCACACAGTAGCGGCTTTCCTGCCAGATCAGCGCGGTGAGGAGGTTGCCATCCAGACCCCACATCTGGGCGTAATGCCAGGTTCTCTGGTAGAGCGAAAAAGGCACGTATCCGCACGCGCCTCCCAGAGATCCCAGCATGATGGTGGTGGCCAGGGCTTTAAGCCACCTGGGTTTCATGGGTTGCCTCTTCTTTGCTGATGGGTGTGGTGTGGTGCTCAACCATTTTTTTCAGCAGCAGGTTGTTGCGGTAGCTGTCTGCGCTCATGGCGCTGAGTTCCTTGTAGAACCGGCGCATCCAGGAGTCCAGCAGTTTGGGAACGTAGGTGACGCTGAGGATCACGCAGGACAGCACCCCTCCGTTGGTTCCTGCCCCCAGAAAGGTGTAAAAGGCAAAAAAGCATCCCAGCACAAACAGCACATCCACAAATTTCAGGCCTCTTTTCTCTTTGCCTGGCGTTCTGCGTGCAGCTGTCTGTCCTGCAGGAGCAGCATTCGATGGGCTTGAGGCTCGTTTTTCATGATCCTGCTCGTTTGGTATGGTGGTCATGGTTTTTATGATACTCCAAAAAAATATAATGCAATGAAAAATCCCTCCGTTCTTAACGGAGGGAAAATTGAATGACGCTCAGCGATCTTTGCAGCCAGGTGCATCCTCCCGTGCAAAACACATGATGAAGCCAGGTTTTCCCGGCTTCGGCTGAATGGGAGCCCGGCCCTTGATGGCCTTGATCAGCCAGTCGTTGTACGTCCTGATCTGCTTGCGGTCGGTGATCAGCACCGCCTTGGGGTTGTGGAACAGGCTGTTTCGTTCTCCAATCAAATTCCCCTGAATGGCGTACTTCCCATCTATCACCATGAAAGACTCGGTGTTCTGCCAGTTGTTCACCTTGCTGGGGAAGACCGCCATGGGTGAACCCTGGAAGGTGCCGATGGCCATGCGAATGAAGTTGCTGGCCCCATCCCGGAAATTCTCCTGCGGCACCACCACGAACACATACACCCCCCGCTGCAAACTGGCCTCCATCAGGGCCACATTGATGGTGGGCTGCCGCAAGTAATTGCTGTAAATCAGCACGTAATGCTCTGCGCCTTCAATCGCATACGCAACCTGATCATCGTTCATGCTGTTTTTGGGGTTTTTCGGCTGGTTTTTTGGGACCGTCAACTTTTGCGGCACAGCAGGGGTTTGAGCAACCGGTGCCTTCGGGGCAGGGGAGACGGTCTTGGGGGGAGTTGCAGTCCTGGGCACCGCTTTGGGTGCGCTTTGCTCCTGAGGGGTGGTCGGGGTGTAAGACTGGGGCTGCAGGTTGAACTGGGCAACAGCCACCCCTGCAAACAAGCCCCATGCAACGAGCACTTTAGCCATCACGGTTGTTCTCCTGAACCCCAAAACCCAGGGTGTCATTTTTGGATTTCTTTTTGTTTTCCACCGGAACCACCACTGGCACCCCCACCGCTCCGGAGGTTTTCCCTTTTTTGGGGGCTTCTTCCACCACGGTGTAAGGGCTTTGCTGGGCCAACATCGCACGATGTCGGCGGTCTGCATCGGTGACCATTTCATACAGTTCCTTGCTGGAGAGCGGCACCACACACATGTTTTTGGTGCCCACACGCTGGGTGGCCAGCAACGAAATCACTTTTTCGTTGAACAGGTTTTTGATTTCGGTCTTGGAGATCAGAACGGCATCCTGCCGCAATTCCCCCACAAATTCACTGCCCTGAGCCACCGAGCACTCCGGATGGTCTTTGATGTGGGTGCGGTTCTGGTGAATCCATTCAAAGAGGGGACCACTCACCTCCCGGTGCCTGGCTTCCCGGTGCAGTTCCCCGCCCCCAACCCCAGCCAGAATGGACATGCCTTTCTGGGTGATTTCCACCCGGATTTTCTGGTTTTCCTCATGGGTTTTGAATTGAAGGTAATCGCGCTTCTCAAACTCTTTCAGCACCACTTCGGATTTCAGTTCAGAGGGAATGCGCTCCGTGATGTGCAGCACAATGCGGTCTTTCACATGCATCTGCGCGTGGAGTTCCAGCAGTTTCTTGAACCACATGGGAAACTCCACTTCAGGGTTCACCAGCGCTCCGCCTTCGGCTTCCACCAGCTTCTCATCGGTGGTTCCGCACACCCGGTCAATCAGCCGGTCCACCCGCCTGCCCAGGATTTCCACCGCTTCATCGGCTTTGTCTTTGTCTCCGCTCCAGATGGCTTCAGGAGCAACCCCTTTGACGATGCGTGCAAAGTCACGGTAAAGGGTGTTTTTGATGGTGACTTTCTGGCCGGTTTCAGGGTGGGCCACCACCACAGATTTCTGGGACAGGTAGGGCAGAACCACCTGCATTTTTCCATCGTAGTTTTTCACCACGGCGAGGTGCTCATCCATTTGTTCCATTTCGTGCACGGCGAGCAGCGGGCGTTTGTCTTCGGCTTCGGCCACCCCGTGACGGTGAGAGGTGAAATCAAACATCATGGGGCCACGAGAGCGGGTGATTTTGGTGGAAAGCACCGTCATCTCACCCAGCATTTCGGAGTAATACTTCTGGCTTTCAGCGTGCATGAATTTGGGCAGAAACAAGGTCACCCCGAAAGCTTCCAGGATGGCATTCCAATCTTTCTCGCCGTACAGGGCAAAGCCCTGCTTCATGTTCTGGAAGGCCACCTCATAGCACACGTTGCGGGAACGCATGGTGGTGATGGTTTCCACAAAGTTGGGGATGCGGCCCAGGTTGGTTTTCTCATCGATGCGGATCACCAGCGGGATCGGCAGGGAAGCGCTGGCGCGCTGGTCGGTGTACTCCCAGATGGTTTTCTGGATGGTCATCAGCAGCAGCTGCAGCAGCACCTGGGCTTTCCCCCCACGCACAAACTTCTCTGGCAGCTTGATGTACAGCAGGCCGGGTTTCTCGAACAGGCGGTGCAAATCCACCTGCTGGCCGTAACTGGAGGTGGCTCTGGCGACATTTTTGTTCACAAAAATGGAAAGTTCTGCCTTCAAACCCGACAGCAAACCCTGCAGCTGGGTGCTGCTCATGCTCTCAAACCCTGAAGCGGTCTGTTGCACCTCCATCAGGGGGTGGTTCTTGATGTAACTGCGCACCCCCACCTCGCCGGTGTTGATGATCTCAAACAGGTCGGAGATGCTGCCGTTGGCAGAGTGGGACACCCCATAAATCAGGGCCTGCACCAGTTCACGCTCATTGTTCTTGTGGTAATCGACCCCCGCATTGCCGGTGCCGCTGCGGGGCCGCACCATTTCCGCAAGTTCGGAAGCCTGCTCCAGGGTCATGTCACTCCACAACAAATTCCAGCCCATGGTGGAGGCGGAAAAAGGCATGAACATCTGCACGTCATGCCCGTAGTGCTCATACATCAGTGGGGCCAGCATGAATCCACTTTTGAGGTCCCCTTTCATGTCAATGATCACTTCAGAAATGCCCTGTTTGGCGCTGCTCAACACCTTGGGAAGCATCATCTTGCTGGTTTTCCCTCCCCCGGAGTTGGTGGGCATCACGGTGTGAAAAAACAAGGACTGGCCAGGGTAAGTGATGAGTTTCCCGGTGTCGAGGGCGTAACCGAGGTAACCGTAGCGTTTGCCTTTGGGGCTGACCCACTTTTTCATGCGGTTGCTGTTCGACCAGTCGCTGCCCCCCGGGGCTTTGTCTTTGTAGTTCGGCAGGGCAGCTGCGAAGAATCCCACGCATGCCGCTGCCAGGGCCAGGAACCCTCCGAAGGCCCAGGCGGCATTGCTGTAATAGGCGATGCCCTTGAACAGGTACGGTTGGCATTTGCGTTTGGTGAAGCAGCGCAAAACCATTTTGTTTTTGGAGTTTTCTTTCAGGATGTTGCCCCAGCCGCCCTGGTAGAGTTGCTCGTTGAGGGTGGGCACTGCCTGAATGAGCATCACTGTGGAAGTGACCAGGGATCCAGCGCTGAGCAGCATGCTCAACCAGCCCAGTGCTCGCAATTTCTTCTGCAGTCGCTTATTCATGTATTAAGCTTACAAAAAATATAACGCTCCTGAAAACCATGATGCTTAAAAAATTTCGTATATCATTCATGATGGTCCAAAAAATGGTAAATCGCATTTGAGCTTGTGGGCTGCAAATGCGATTGTTGTGCTTGGTCAAACCAAACTGGGGCGGTCAGCCGGGCAGTTTTGGAAGCAAACCAAGGAAAAGGTTGTAGGCAACAGTGAGGGTTGCGTAAGCAACGTTCGGGTCCAGGAAACGAAAATCGGTTTCCTCAATCCAGGCCTCATCAATGCCGTAATGCCTGCCAATCAGGAAGGTCATGAAAAACGCAACACGATCCGAATTCTCACCGCGAACAGACGTCGTGCGCTCAATGTGATTCACACAATATGCGTGAACAAAAGTGGCGAACTGACGTTCCAGACTCTGTTTGGAATCAACAAAAACCAGGTTTTTGTTGAAACGGGCATGCAGAGTGGACGCGGTGGGCTTCAATGGAGCAGCCACAGAATTCACGAAAGCAGCGTAACGGGATTCGTTCAGGAACCGGTTCTTTTGATCCAGCACCATCTTCTCATCCTCGTAAATCACTGTTTCGGGAACCTGCCAGCCTCGCCAGTCCTGAACGTCGTAAAAAAGCTCAACGTCGTAGACGGAAAGACCGCTGGTGACTTGCTTCAAGAGATACAACGGCTGGGCACCAGACTCGATATGGAGTTTGTGGCCAGGCATTGTAAATCCAAGTGGAAGCACCCTGAGAACCTCTTTTCGTTGGAGAAACAGCAGGATTTTGTTGATCATGCTGATTTCATGGGTTTGTTCGAATTTCCTCAAAAACTCAAGGAAGTCGAACATTTGCTGCTGGCCAAGTTTGGTGCGCCAGGACATGACAAAATCATGCGCCTGCCGTTCCAAGTCCCTGGGGTTAACCGGACGACTCTGGACAGATGACATACACACACTCCTTAGCTTTTGGGGAAGCTGACACCATCATACAAAAAAAGACGGAGATACGAAAGTACCCCCGTCACAAAAAATCGAAGCGTTATTTGATGGTGTCCAAGATCAGTTTCGGAACCTGCCTCAGCAACTGCACGGCCATCACAATACCTGCGGCCATCAAAATGATTCCACCAAAGAAAACCACCAGCAATATGAACACCACATTCAAGATGATCGAGCCGATCTTGCCGATCCACTCGCCCGCCACCTCAATGGTCTCCCCGGTGGGGGTGTTGGTGAAGACATCGTTAAACATGCTCCCCCAGGCCTCGTTGATGATGGAATTCACCTGGTCGTGTGGAATGATGTAACCGATATAAACCGCAATCAGAAAAACAAAGGGCATCACAATTCCGGTGATCACAATGGAAATGTAGCGCGTCAAATACCTCAGGAGTTCTTTGGTGTCCCCCCTGGAAATGGGCACCGCCAGCCACGGCATGAACACAAACAAAATCGCCAGAGAAACATTGAGCATGAACATCGCCACACTGTAGGTCATGGTCAGCGGCAAAATGAACATGGTTCCAATCCTGGACACCGAATCAATCATTCTCACCGTCGAGGTGGTGAGCAGTTGACCAAATTTGGCCTTGGCATTGGTCCAGCCTTCACTGAAAGACTTTTTGAAGTTGCCCAGCACCATGTCACCCACGGTGTCCGCAAAACCTTTGGCTTTGGTGGCATTGCTCGGGGCTTGCGCCAGCACCTGCTCAGCCGTGGACATCCCCCCAGCAGCATCATCAAGTCCATTTTTGGTGGCGGTGGACAGGGTTTTTGTCGCATCAGCAATTTCGTTGGTGGTTTGTGCAATCTTTTCGGAATTGACCGCAAGGTTTTTTCCACCCATCCCAATGGCCTGCTTGCCGATCTGCCCTGCGCGACCCAGCAGTTTCAACCAGCCGATGCTCACCAGGCTCATGGCAGCATTTGCACCGGCCTTGGCCATGGCGGGTTTCAGCAGGTCTTTCATGATGGCATCGCTGGAATTCACCCCCACCCGGTACAGTTCGTACATCGGGGCCCTGGAAACCGCCTGGTCTGAAATCACCACCAGAAACCCGATGCCCAGGATGGGATTGAGCATCAGTTTGGCCAGGATGGGAATGGCGGTGCTGCCCCCACCCCGGATGTACTTGATGGTCCCAAAAATCGCGTTGGTGAGGATCACCACCGTGGCCATCACCTGAATGAAGGTGAAAATCGAGAACACCCGCATGTAACACAAAACGCCCTCGTAAGCATTGTCGGCGTAACTCGACAGCGCCTGGAAAGCCAGCCCTGCGTACATCGAATCGACCTCATCTTTGGTTTTGAGGTTGTCTCCGGTGCCTGCTGCCGGAACGGCCTCGTATTCCAGCAGCAAGGTGCACTCCTGGGAGTTGCCTTTCATGATGCCAACATCCTCACCAAACAAAGCGAAGGCCTCACTGAAGGGCAAGAGCACCACCAGCAACACCAACAGCCGCCTCAGAACTCCTTCCATTTCTTCAACCTCCCTTTTTCCTTCAGGAACGACTGCACCACCGAATATGTGGTTTGCGCTTCGTCCAGACGGGCATCATTCTCGTCAACCCCTTCCAGGATGTTCTGTTCCACTTCTGCCTGAAATTCATCGGTTTCGGTCATGATGGTTTCAAAAGCCAGTTGTTGCTGCTCTTCCACCCTGCGGTTGTTCATGATCAGCTGGTTGGCAATCACTTCAAGCAGGGCCTTGTCCCCCTGGTCCATGGCCACGTTTTGTTTCATTTGCTCAATGGCCGTCTGGGTCAGCACTTCAATCACTTCACGGCTGCTTTCCGCATTGACTTTGGCTTTCTCCAGCTGGGTGGCGAGGCCATCCATGCCGGGCAACCCCAGGGTCACTGCGGTGTTCTTCTTGGTTTCTTCCATCACTTTGCGAACCGCATCGGCCTGCTCAGCAATTTCTTTTTGTTTGAGGGTTTGCTCTCCCACCGCCAGCACCGCTGCACGCTTGGCTTCCGCCTGCTGCCGGATGGCATACTCCACGGTGGGCAGGTAAGGCCTCACGGCGTCCACCACCTGCGCTTCCGGAGTGGTGTTGGGGTTGGTGGGATCCCCGAACACCATCTGCTTCCAGGCTTCATCGGCCCTGTCCAGGATGTAATCCGCAAAACCGTCCACAGAGTTCTGCAGCAAATTGTTCATGTCTGCCGTCCATTTGTTGAGATCGTTCATGGCCGGGTCATTGAAACCATGCTTGCGCACAATGCTCAAAAGACCACTGAGAACCTTGTTGACCTGACCTTTCCAGCCGCCTTTGAACAGCAAATCATCCACGTAACCGGTCATTTCCCGGATGTTGCAGATCCAACGAAAGTCAGGGAAGGACCCGGCGTAATCGCAAGCCGTTTGCAGGTATTTGTTGATGGTTTCCAGGCCTTTGAAAGACCCCAGGTAATTGCTGATGGCCTCCACCCCGGGAATGCCACTGATGTTCGGGGCGGTGATGGCTTCGGCTTTCTGGGAGACCCCCACCAACATCAGGACGGTCATCCCCATCACCAGCTTGGTTCTTTTCATGCAGACACCTCCTTGAGTTTTCCATCCGCCAGGGCACGCAAGGCCATGGTTTTGTGGCCCCCATACGCCTGAATGGTTTTGTTGCGAATGGCCACATCGCTGCCCATGCTGGTGGTGACCCAGTAGAAAAATGGGTTGTTGTAACTCTGCACAATGCCGCCTTCTTTGCGGTCAAAGTAACGGATGTACACCATCCACTCGAAGTATTCCCCGGGGCGGTTGATGATGGATCCGGCTTCTTTGATGGCAGCATCATTGAGTTTCAGGTATTTGCGCATGCTTTCGTCCTGGTTTTCGGTCTTGCCGATCCAGAAGAACGTGGTGTTGTTCAGCAAGCCTTCCAGTCGGGCCAGCACCGACAGTTCCTGCAGCACCGTGTACATGGCGGCATCAAATTTCCTTGTGGTCACACTGAGCCTGCCCAGGGCATCGGCGGTGTAATCGTTGGTGA
This sequence comes from Deinococcus roseus, assembly GCF_014646895.1. Taxonomy (NCBI): domain Bacteria; kingdom Thermotogati; phylum Deinococcota; class Deinococci; order Deinococcales; family Deinococcaceae; genus Deinococcus; species Deinococcus roseus. The sequence goes on along the minus strand of NZ_BMOD01000018.1, from coordinate 83,797 downwards.
TGAATTTCCAGGCCTCCTCAAAAATGAAGCACTTGGGCACCCCGCGCAATTTGGGGTCTTCCATCACCGTGAAAAGCATGTTGTTGAACATCAACAACGCCACTTCAGCCAGTTCCTTGTTGTCATCCAGGCCGGACGCTTCGAAGTAAACCAGTTGGTTGTCGATCTTGATGTTGGTGGGTCGGTTCACGAATTGCGCTTTGGGGCTGTCCCCAATCCAATCCTGGAAGCGCACCACCAGATCGTTGCGCACGGCTTTCTGGTCTGCATCGAGTTCCACGTTGCCCAGGGCAGTCATTTCTTTCAGGCGGTCCACATAGTCTTCAAGCAGTGCACCCATGAAACGCTTCTTGATCTGGTTGTCCAGCGGATCCCGGTATTCTTCTCTGCGGTTGCGGAAGGTGTCAAAGAGGCACTGCCGCAAAATGGCCTCCTCCACGGTTTGCTTGGGGCTCTTGTGGGTTCTGACCATGGTGCCCAGAACCTTGATCATGAACTCAATGCGGTCCATGTCGGGTTCAATCAGCCCTTCTGCCAGGTCAAAAATGTTGATGGAGGTCTCACCGGGCTTCATGAGCACGGTGGATCCTCCGAACATGTCGGTGAAGGTCTGGTAGGAGTACCCGAGGTCCAGGATGATCACAATGCCATTGCGGGCCAGGAATTCAGACATGATCTTCTGGGTGTGCACACTCTTCCCGCTGCCCATCTGTCCGAACACCACGCCATTCCAGGAGGCGCACTCTTTGTCCAGGATGTCCACCCTGGCCATGGTTTTGGCGCGGGTGAGGAAAGGCAATCCTTTTTTGCCCCCCTTCCAGGGACCCCCCATCGGCAGCAAATTGGTGCTGTGGTAAGAGAGCATCTTGAAGCACAGGTGGTTGGGTTTGCCCGAAAATGGGGGGAGTTCTTCAATCAACAGCCGGAAGTTCTGCACGGTTCCCACGCGCGGCACCGCCCCGGTCATGTCTCCCAGGGCGGTCTTGGCCCGCTCTCCCATGCTGCGCAGGCGTTTTTCACTGGTGTCGTAAAGCACCACGGTGAGGCCCACATTGAAAGGATCCTGGGCGTACTGCCGCATGGCCATCACGGTTTTGTCGGTTTCTTCGAGTTGCACTTTGGTGGCCGGGTTGCGCAGCGCCCCTGCCGATTCATCATTGAAAGCCGTGAGCATTTTTGCCCGCTCCAGCAGTTTTTGCATCACCGTGTTGCGTTCATCGTGGTAGAAGTCCAGCACCACCCAGAAGTTCTCACCGGCCAGCGCATCAATCACCTTGTTGATCATGCCCGTCTGGGTGGAGATGGGACGGTTGGACATGGACACCGTTTTGACGAAATGCTCCCCGATCACCAGGCTTTCCTGGCTGGTGTTGATGATGCTGCTGCCCGCCAGCATCTGGTTCACTGTGGGAATCACCACCGCTGGATTCTTTTTCAGTTCTTCGGGGGTGAGGTAAATTTCAACATCCTCAGGCAACGGATCGCGCAGGTTCTCCAGCTGGGTCATCGAGGGATTCCACCAGTTTTTGATCAACATGCGCACATCCTGGTTGTCCATCTCCTTCACACCAAAGCGGGCACGCTGGAAGTAATCCACCATGCCCTGGCGTTTCTCTTTGGCTTGTTGAACCAGTTCTGCTTTTTGCCTGGGGGTGAAAACCGTCATGCGTTTGCGTGGCTTGGTGTATTTCACCGTGGTGAGGGTGAAAAAGTAACGCAGGGTTTTGATTTTGCCGTCACTGCGCATCTCTGAGAACAGGTGTTCATTGCGCAGAGCCATTTCGTGCAGCAAATCATTCTCAGAAGAGAGGGTGGTGTTGCCTTTGGCAGAAATCACACTGGCGGGGGCTTCACTGCTGTGGATGTACAGGCGGCCCAGGCAGGTTTCATCCACCCCAAGTTTCAGGGCGCTGTGCAGGTTCCGCCACATGGATTCCTGAATGTCTTTGTCCAGCGTCATGGTGGGAGGAAGGAACAACTCCAGCCCCACCACCACCTGTCCGTACTTGGTGAACACCACACCGTCTTGGATGGTGCGGTATGGCATCAGATCCGTCACACTGTTTCGTCTCGTCATAGGATTAGTATAGTGTAAATTAAAATTGGTGCATTAAATTATTTCTCAGCATCATAAACTTCTGCACACACCGGCAAATGGTCTGCATCATTTGTGGTGTGGTAATATTCGGTCTGCAAAAAAATTCCGAACACCCAATTCTCGAAGTACCCCACAGGAAAACGCTTGTTGTAATGCCAGAAAGTCAGGGTGCCCACCCTCCACAACCCAATCTCCACAGCCAGAAACAGCAAGGTGGGAGAATTCGCGCTTTTCATCAGCATCATGCTGAGCAGCATGGTGAAAATCACCGCAAACAATTGCATCGGCTGCATCCCCAGCATCTCCGGGTTGTCGTTGACATCCCAGGTCTGCACAGGCTCATGGATGGAAGTGGATTCCAGGGGTGGAATGGCAGGGGTGGGGTTGTTCATGCTTGCCCTCCTTGAAGGCGAAAACGTCACCTTTCGGTGACGTTTGATGAATGTCAATGCGAGTAGAGCAGAAGATCAGGCGTTAGGGTTGTTGCACTTCGAGCCGGTCAAAGTGGTCTTCCAGGATCCGGCGGGAATCAGCTGGATGGCTTCTTTCATGAAAAAGCCCACCACCACACCTGCACCGATGAAGACGAGGCCCACGCCAAGGCTGGGAATGGCGGCTTTGGGGTTGGTTTTGAATGCCATCAAACCCCCAAACACACCGAGAACCCCCAGCAGGAACAGGATCATGTAGCCCCACTCGTACATGACCGGGCAGAAAGCATTCAGGAAGTCAACGGTGGAGCTTGTCGCCCCTGCACTTCCAGCGAAGAGTGTGGCAACCAGAATCAGCTGCAGACGGAGAGCGAGGTTCTTGTTCTTTAACATTCTATCACCCACCCTAATATGACACACAGAAATTACTTAGTCAATCCATTTTCTATAACGCTCCAAAATTCTCAGAGAGTATATAATGCTTCCATGAAACATCACTTCCCCCCAGAATTGATAGAGGCTGCAGAAAAGCTTGTCGGGCGAGAATTCCCTGACACCCGAGACAAAGTGGAGCAGTTCATCGCGGAAACCAACGACCGCGATGAACGCCTGGGACGAGAACTCGAAAATGCCCTCAGGGCGCACGACCTCACCCAAAACCCACCCCCCAAACCCACCAGCAGAACCGCATTTCGGATGCCTCCATTTGTGCAGCGCATGCAAACCATGAACGCCAGCATGGACCGCCTGGGACAATTCGCCCGCAGGGTGCTGTACAAACCAGATTTGCTCAACCGCTTCGGCCCCAGACGCATCATGTGGATCACCGCCTCGGTGTTCGGCGTCGTCTTCGTGTTGTTCTTCATGAACTTCCTGCGCAACTCCGGAGAGAGCAAAAAAACCAGCCAGGAAACCCCCAAAACCGACACCCAGGTGGAACCCGCACCCACGGTCAACGACCCCAACCACCCCACCATCAACGACCCCAACCAAACCAGTCAGACCGAAGATGACCCCGCCCAGGCCTTCAAAGCCGCCCGGGAAGGATCCAAAGCAAACCCCCTCGCAATCAAAGGCGGCACCGCTGGAGCGGGCACCCCCGGCAACCCCGCAGACGGCACCACCCCCAGTGGCAACCTCACCACCCCACAGCAAGCCCAGACCCCATCCAACCCTGAAACAAGCATGGGTTCCGGCTTCAAACCCCCCACCCCCCAACCCTCCCAGGCCGCACCCATCATCATGCCAGACGCACAAAACAACGGATACCCTTACGGCAATTCCGGACAGATCAATGGAGCTGCACCCCGCCCTTTGACCCCGGATGAGCAGTACCACGGCACCACCGCCACCACCACCAAAGGCGCAGCCGTCACCGTCGCCGCACCCAGCACCCTCTACAAAGGCAGTGCAGGAGCACAAGGCAACCTGCAGGGCCAATCTCCCACAGTGGTGGGTGGAGCCACTGCAAGCCAGGCCTCCGGGCAAAACAGCAACACCAGCCAAAATGGCAGCGGCCAACAGGCCTCAAACCCCGGCACGCTGTTTGCCATCAAACCCACCCAGAGCAACAAAATGCAACTCGTCAAAACCCAGAATGCCCAGACCGGCGAATCCCAGGGCATGAAGATGGTGCAAAACCAGAGCCAGCCCAACAACGCAAAAATGCAAATGGTGAAAAACACCCCAAAAGACCCCGGACAGGGGGCTTTCACGGCAGGCAAAACCACCTCCAGCAACCCATCCATGCAACTGGTCAAAGCCCAAAAAGCAGACCCGGGCAACCTCACCCTTGTTCAAAACCAGCAAACCAACACCACCAACACAGGCTCATTCGGCAAAAACCCTGCCGGGAACGAACAAAAAGGCATGGCGGTGGTTTCCAAAACCTCAGCAGGAAACACCAGCACCGGCACCATTTACAGCAAAAACAACCAGACCAGCAACGCATCCTTCCAGGTGGTGAATGCCAAACAAAACCAGACCACCAGCAATTCTGGTTCCTTTGGCTTCAAAAAAACCTCCCCCACCGCCCAGCCCAACGTTGTGGTTCAAAGCGCTGGAAGCCAGAACTCCAGTGTCCAGAGCAATCAGACGGTCAACCCGAGCAGCAATCAGAGCAATCAGACGGTCAACCCGAGCAGCAACCAGAACACCAGTGTGGAAGCGAATTCCAACACCCGCACCAAACTTCCCAACGGTGTGGCGTACACCAGAGGTCAGATGATTCCAGCCCGCATTGCACTGAACCTGGATGTGCCCATTGGTGGTGCGATTCCAGCCATGCTTTATGGGGAAGATGGAGCGGTGTGGTTTGGTGTTGCTTACGTGGATGCCACCAAGCGGGTGCAGGTGGAATTGCAAAGCGTGCTGCAGGGCAGCACTGAAATTCCCATTCAGGGTCGGGTGGCGGACATGGACTACACCTGGGGCATGAATGCCAAATTCACCGATGTGGCTCCTGACATTGCCAACCAGATTCTGCGTGCCGGAATTTCGAGTGTGGCCGGGTATGTCAACCAGTTGGCCAATCAGCGGGACATTCAGATGTCCACAGGCAATGGTTTGAATGTGGCCAGTTCCACAGGGCAGGTGCCTCCGCTGAGTTTGATGCTGGCGGGGAACATCAGCAGCCTGTTCAGCCTGCCTGAAGACCAGAAGACCCCTTTCATCAGCATTGCCCACACCAACCGTGATCAGCCTGCGTTGATTGTGTTTGGGGTGAGTGGAGCGGCGGATTCCACCCGCTGACATCACGTGATGCCAAACAGAAACAAATTCATTGGTGTCAACCGCCTGAAAGAAGCACTTGGAACCGACCAAGTGCTTTCTGCTTACCTTGTGGAGAAGCACTTTCATTTGCCGCTGGAGTATTGCCAGTTGGTTCCGGGGGTTCACATCGAATACTGTATGGTTTCACCAGTGGCAAACGATGCCCTGGAAACCCAGTTGGTTCCGTTGATGGGGCTGAAAAAAGACTTCACGTTGCGTTTCACATCCGACCAGCTGGGGCACATGGTGGGGGCGGCATCGGCCCGCCTGGACCTGAACATTCCTCCTGCACAGTGGTCTTGCAGTGCGGAGAGCCTGGGGAAAGGCAATGCGCCGGACGCAGTGGCCACCGTGGACCATGTGAGGCTGGCCGTGGAATATGACACTGGGGCGTACCGTCCTCAGGTGATCCGTCAGAAATTGAGGAAGTTTTCCCGGGAGTACGATCGGTTGGTGTGGGTGTCCAGCAGCCAGACCCGCACCCTGGCCCTCAAGCGGTTGTACCGTTCGACGTTGCAGCAGTTGGGTCTGGATCTCGATGTTTTCACAACTTCACGCTGGTGGGGACCTTTGTGATGGTGGTCAGCGGCAAGCGGTGATCTAGACACACAAACACATCCGAGAGGTGCTTTTGGACGTATTGGCTGGTGCGCTGGTTGGGCTGCACCAGCATGATTTTTGCCTGATTTTGGAGCAACCAGTTGCGGTGCTCGTTCAGGCACTTGAGGATTTTGGGGGAACGCATGCCCCTCGGGTGGGTGAGCAGCAGGTACAGTTGCCCGTGCAGCTGCACTTCGCTGGGCTTGACGGGAGTGTAACGCTGCAGTTGTGCACCTTTTTCCAGCAGCATGCGCAGCACATCTTGCTGGTAGATGCTGCGCACAGCCACTTCGAGACCCACGAAGCTCTGATGTTTGGTGTGACCGATGGCCTTTCTGCCGGAGAACCCCAGGGCCACAGCAAGTCCCAGCACGGTGGGGAAGATCACCAGGTAGCGTTCTTCCACCAGGAATTGCAGGGTGGTGGGGTCCATGGCGCTCTGGGCCACCTGCAGGGAAACCGCCCTGCGGTGGTGGATTTGCTGCAGCAGAGCGGTCTCTTTGGGGCTGGGGGGCCGGGTGGGTTGTGTGGTGAGCAGGGTTCTGAGTTGGGTGGTGATGGGCAGTTCCATGCGTGAATCGGTGCCCCGTTTTGGGGCACCGTTGCGGGTCACCTCATTTCTGTTTCAAAAGCATTTCGATGCCGTACAGGGCAGTGGCGCGAATGGTGGGGATTTCTGTGCCGGTCATGTAATTGGATTGCTTGCCTGCCACTTTGATGAGCTGGTTGGCGTCAATGAAAAAGTCGCTTCCCGCCCCCACTTTTTTCAGGGTGATGACGTTCACGCCGTATCGGGCCATCTGGGGGAAGTAAGAGTTTTTCTGGTTGTAAGCCCCCTGGCTGGTGTACACCGTGACTTTGATTCTTTTGCCTGCCAGGTTCACCAGGGTTTGAGCGGTGGTCTGGCTGATGGTGGGGATGAGGGCGAGGACTTCGGCTTTGGCGCGGGAGAGGTACCTGGGGATGTCTGCGGTGTTGATGATGGTGTTTTTCAGGCTGTTGGCCTGACGCTCCCGGATTTCTTTGAGCATCAAATCCGATTTCTGCACGTCTTTGTAGGCCGGGTTGGGGGTCTGGGCCAGTGCCGGGCTGGTGGCCAGCAGCATCAGCATGAACAGGGGTCGGTGCATGGTTGTTCTCCTCAGGGGTTGATGGGGGAATTTTTGGTGTTGGGGATCTGGTATCCGCCTTCTGGGACATTGACCCACTTCCAGTAGAATCGTTGCACTCCGGTGAGGATGGTGGTGCCTGGGCCGTCGTTTCCGCCGTCAATGTGGCATCCTGCCGGGGTGGCCACCAGGTTGGGCATCCACCACATCTGTTCTTCGTCGTGGCATTCCGAACTGAATGGAGGGAAGGCGTTGCAGAGGATCGAGTGGTAGTGGTAGATGTTCGGGCGGGCATCCACCACAGTTTCAATTTCATTCCACACCTGAAAGAGGGTGACGTATCCGAACCTTTCGTTTTCCAGCACGGTGGCGGGTTTCAGCCAGCGTTTCAGTTCTTCCAGTCGCCATTCTCCGGCCCGTTTCTGCAGGCGCACATCGAGGTCGGTGTTGAGTCTGGGCAGGGTTTTGTCGATGTAGTAGGGGAGGGCGTTTTTGTTTTCGCTGTTGGCGGCGAGTTCTGCAATCTGGGTGGGTTGTGGGGTGTAGCTGGCCACGGGCTGGAAGATGACGCCGGATTTGAGTCCATCAAAGGATGCCAGTCCATCCCAGTGGATGGCGAGAGGCATGGCTTCCGCGAGGATTTTGGCCACGTTGGCGAGGTACTCCGGGTACTCTTCTTGCATCATTTTGTTGCAGGCTTCCACCATGCGGGACTTGGTGCGGTTGATGTTGAGGTACAGCGGTTGGGGGTAGTTGTTGCCGGTGATTCCACCAATGATGGTGCCCACCAGCCCTTCATCCACGCACACGTACCACACGCATTCCCGGTGGCGGGGGATGTACATGAAGGGGACATCCACGCCATTTCCGCTGTCTGCGAAAAGGCCGTCGTAGTGTTCGCAGTTGTCTGCAGTGTGGGTTCTGGGGTAGATCTTGAAGGGCAGGTCCACGCTGGGTTTGATGTCCACAAAGGGAAACTTGCCGTTGTTGGGGATCTGTGCATTGTCGAAGACCACGTTCGGGGTGCTGATTTGCAGGTCTGGGGTGGGGATGTTTTCGATACGTTCGGTGTTGCCGAGGGGGTCGACGGTGCGCACGGCATCCACCAGGGTGTCGCCGATGTCCGGGAAGGCGCAGTTGGGTGCAATGTTGTGCCAGGGTGGGGCTTTCAGGCGGAAGTCCAGTCGGTTGTTGATGGAAGCCACCACAAACCAGTGCAGTCGGTCCTGAAACCGCTGCCATTCCATTTTGAGTTTGCGGGCCACTTCCTGACTGGCCTGGACCCCGTCTCTGGCGGGGTCTTTGACATCAACCAGCCAGAAGGGGGTGTACCACTCAAAGCGGGGGCATTTGCTGGGGTCTCGTTTGTCTTTGGGGATGGCGTTGCATTTGTTCTGCCGGAAGGTCTCGAATTTTTGCAGGTCCATCACTTCAATGAACGGTCCAGCTTTGCGGTACAGGCTTTTGAGGTCGGTGGGGGCCGTCAGGTTCTTGGGTTTGAAGTTGGTTTCAATGTAAGAAACAATCGCGGTGGCCTTGTCCCCTGGGAGTTGGGCGTGTGCGGGTGCGGCCAGCAGGGTTCCCAAAGTCAAAAGAAGGGCTGTCGCCCTCCTTTTGTTTTTGCCTGGTGTTTTACTGAACTGAGAAAATGCGGTCATAGGCGTACATTTCTCCTGTGGAGAGGTTGGTCACCTTCCAGATCAGATTGACTTTGTTGAGGGTGTTGACGTCCACCTGGCCGAGTTCAATCAGGCCCTGGGTGGATTCCTGGGGTTGCAGTTTGATCAGGCCGGGTTTGCTGCTGAGCAGGGTGGATTTGACGGTGGTGGCCCCCACTTTGACCTGCAGGTTCTCGGGGTTGATGCTGACCACGCTCTCGCCGAGGTTGGTGTAATTGAAGTAGATGGTCACCTTGCCGGTCTTGTCTTTCACGGGGTTGAGGGCAAGGTCCAGCCAGCTGGCTTCGTTGCCTTTGCGCACTTCGGTTTCGCTGGCCTTGATGGTGGCGCGGGTGTCGATGATCAGCTGTTCGGTGGGTTGAATGTTGCTCTGGGTGTCCTTGCGGTTTTGCAGGGCTTCTTGAACTTTCTGGTCGCCTTTGGAGAGGGTTTTGGGGGCGGTTTTGGGCGCAGGGGTGGCTTTGGGGGCGTAGGGGTCAGGTTCGGAGGCAATGTCGTTTTTTGCCCCTTCAGGTTGCTCTTGCGGCACGTTCACTTTGGATTTGGGGCTGACGGAGTTGTACTGGCGGGGGGTTTTGGGGATCTTGTCGCTGACTTTGAAGATGAAGTGCTGGGTGCGCCCACCTTCGAGCCTCAGTCGGATGTTGCTTTCGCAGCTGGTGACCCCTTTGGCTGCGCGAATTTCGATTTCACGCATGTAGGTTTCATCGGTCTCGACTTCGATGCAGCTGGGGAGTCCGGTGCGTCCCAGGTCAATGTTCTGATCGAAGGTGAGGGTGGTGGTGAAGCCTGGGGAAATCAGGATCAAACCTGGACGGCTTTGCAGCAGTTCACTGTTGAACACCTGCACAATGTCGTTTCCCACGGAACCGTAGGTCTCCGCTTTAACGCTACCCAAAAAAGATGACGCTGCCGCCAGAACCATGAAAACAGAAAATCTTTTCATGGAAGTATAATAGCACGAAACTTTATAACGGTGATTTTTTCATTAATGCTCACTTGATTGGTGATGCTCACTAAAGTATACTTTGCCTACACACTCAACAACCCCCTTTTCGAAGGGGGTTGTTTCGTTGAGCACTGCTTCAGGGATGGGTGACCAGTTCAGGCTCCTGCTGCTGTTTTTTGCCTTTTGGCTTGTGTTTGCGTGGGTTGGCCAGTTGCTCCTGGGTGCGGCGAAAAATCTCGGTGAGGTCCACTTCACCGGCTTGCACGGCATTGAGGGTGACTTTGCGCTTGGATTTCTTGTTGTGGGCTTTTTCCTGCCACCTCAACACTTCGGTCAGGCTTTCGAGGTACCAGAGCTTGAAATTGGTGTTGACCTCAATGAGGTATTCGTTGTGTCGCACGTTGCGGTCTGTTTTCACTGCAGGAGAGGTGTAAGGCAAGTCAAAGAGTTCCTGTAATTTTCCTGCGCTGAATTTCTGGTCTGCCACGGCTTTTCGCAGCATCTGCAGAAATTTTCGCAATCCTGCTTCAGTCAACTTTTCGGCTTCGCGCTCTGGTGAAAACAGGTGAGGCACCATCGAACTCAGACGGGTGCACAAGATCTCCCCACGGTCATGGGTTTTGATGCTGAGGGTTGCAAAATTCATCTCCATATCGTCACCTGAGGACGATTATAGGATCATATTGATTTCAGAGCAATATAGTTTTTTTGAGCATCAATTGATTTCGGGTACCATCATGATTCAGGATTTTCCGTGCCACGGCCCCCAGACTGCGTGTGGGTTTGAGTTTCAGGCTGAGTCGCTCCCGGGCTTCAATTTGCACTTTCTGCAAGGTCAACACCACATGCTGCACCAGCTGGGGCATCTGGCACAGCCTCCACAGCAGCCACAGGTAGTAGCGGTAAGACACCACCCCCAAATCATCCATGGTGAAACACAACTCACGGGCACTCTGCTGGATCACCTGTGTGCGCTGGGATGCAGGCGCAGCGACAGCCATGGAGATGGCAATGGAAATTTTCTCCTCTGGCTTGAGGTTTTCTTGAAGTGAGGGCATCAGCATTAAAGTGTTGTTTTGTGTGTGGTTTCTTTTGAGGGTGAAGGTCAAAATGTCTCCAAGGATTTCTTCTTTACTGGAGTTTTGATCTGATGCCCTCATTTTCAAATGGTAGGCCGTTTGACGGTCAAAAATGTCCTGGTTGAGGTTGCGCCAGGACCTGGTTTTCATCAGGTAAGGCACAAACAGGGGCTCCTCTCCATACGGGTCCATCCGCACCGCCAGGATGGTGCCGGTGGTGACATCCATGCTTTGCCGGGTGCCGTCTCCCTGGGCAATGTCAGCGCGACCATAACTGCGGTTGCGCAAGATCAAATTTGCCTTTTCCAGCACGGCGAGGTGGCGGGAAACGGTGGCTGGGCTGAGGTTCAGCATGGGGGTCAGGAACTCCACCAGAAAGAAGAAGTGCATCACTTCAGGGGTTTCTCCATCGGGGTCCATGCGGCTGCGCAGGTGCTCACCCACAAACCTGAGTGCGGAGTAACTGCGGTAGTAGCGTGCCCTGATTTTGGGTTTCAGGTGGGGCAAAAAGTGTGCTGGCATGTCATGGGGATTGACGACCGTAAACAGGTCGAAGTCGTCGTTCTGCATCTCGTTTTTCCTCTCTTGCACTTGAAAAAGGAGATGGACATCAGGTATACTACGAGTGTCGAATTCGGTATCCCTGTCCACCTAGGACGTTGAGTTTTTCGCCCCGGAGCTTTAGCCGGGGCTCTTTTTTTGTTGCTTCATTCAGCCCGGAATCTTTTCATTGGCTACAGAATAGCATAACGCTCACCAGAACACATAAAACTCGATTTTATGATGTCGCTTGACATCGCAGCCCAAATCCTCCATTCCGCAAAAGTATACACCAAAACAGTATTTCTCCACAAAAAATCTATTCCTCCCCATATAATATGACCATGAAGAAAAGTATGATGCTCCTTCTTTTGATGGTCTCTTCTGGGTCAGCGGCACCCCTGGTGAGTGTGGGGCAAGCCTCCCCATGGGGCACCCCGGAACAGTACACCCTCACGGTGCTGGAAGACGCCAACATCCAAATCCAGCTGTTTGGCCCCAGCATCGACACCCAGAGCACCACCGAAGCGGACCGCCACTTCGATCACCAGCCCGCGCTCACCACCTTCAAGCTCACCGACTCCCGGGGACACATCGTGGCCATGCGGTACTTCGGACTCGGCAAAAGCATGCCCGTCACCTTCCTCAATGCACGCCTGTCAAAAGGGCAATACCAGTTCAGCACCGAAACCCAGGGGGCTGCCGTCAACCACTTCCAACTCACCTTGCAAGGCCCCAGCACCCTGGGAAGTTTCAACCGTCAAAACACCGCTGTTCCTGGTTCGTGGACTGAGGTCTACCAATTCACCCTCAATGAAGTGCGCGAAGGGGCCACCCTGAAAATCTACGATGGAGACGGCCCTGCAGAGGTGATGCTGAAACTCGTGGATCCCCTGGGGAACACCTATGACCTCACTGCACCCGACAACCTTCAGTGGTTGGAGTATCCGCTTCCCGAGTTGCTGGGACATTACCGGGTGTACGCCAAGGTCCCTCAAAAGGCCGTGCAGGCCAGCAACACCCTGGCTTTCCAGTTGGGCCTTTCGGGTGCGGGTGCCCCGCGCTTCGGACAACTTCACCTGGAGGCTTACGTCAAAACGCCTTACAACCTCATTCCCATCACTGCAAGCGCCAACCTGCATGGCAGCAATGTGCTGGTGGCCAGCGGCAGCGGCAGCAATGTGAAGGCCGCGGGAATCATCCGGGTCGAACCCATCAACATGATCGGCCTGCAAGCCGAGCCCTTACAGGTTTCGGTTCCTGCAGGCGGAGAGGCCACCGCCATCATCAACTACCGACCACAATTGGAGCACCAGTTGCTGGCCTCGGTGAAACAGGTGCATCCCGGGGAGGAATTCTACCTGTACCTCACCACCCACACCGCATACCCGGGCAGGCTCAGGATGATTGCGCTCCTCGATGAGGTTCAAGGAGCTGAGGTGCTCAGCAACCCTGAAGGGGTGGGGGAAGTGCAGTCTGGCTTCCACCAGCACCGCATCAAATTGCGGGCCACGGGAGGCCCAGTGACACTTCAGGGTTCCTGGCTGCCCTGGGGGGCCACAGCCACCCTCAACATTCCTGCAGCGCCTTGAACCTGCACGAAAAATGCCCCTGCTGGATCACTCAGCGGGGGCATTTTGGCCGGTCGGTTGGAGGCAATTGAGCGTCAATCAATTGTTGGGTTCCGCTGTGGAGTCTGAGCCTTTCTTCTTGCGGGAACGGGCCAGAGACTTGGGTTTTCTGGGTGAGGTTTCTGGGCTCTGCCAGGCGGTGGTCATGCGGGCCGCCCGGTTGCGAGATGTTTCCCTGGACACTTGCACCTGTTGCAAGAAGAGCTCCCTGTTGTTCAGCAGTTCTTCTGCGGCATGAAAGGTGTTTTTGGCCTCGGTGACCCGCCCATAGAGTGTGTTCATCTCTTTCCACCAGGCTTTGAATCCAGGGTCGCCGACGTCAATGACGTGTTCTTTGACGGTTTTGGAGTAAGTGGCATTGGTGTCCTCTTGGCTCTTTCCCCGTTTTCTGAATTCTTTCGGCAAGGTGAAGGTTTCTTTGGTTTCAGCGGCCAGAAATTTTTCTTCCCGCATGGCTTCCCGCATGGCTTTGTAGATGGCTTCGGTCTTCTGTGGGTTGGGGAATTCCCTTAATAACTGGCTCAAGGGTTTCAGGTCCAGATCGTTTGGGTCGCGCATTTCGGTGCCTCCAGGTTGCACATTTCCGGGTACGGTGTATACACCATAATAGATATTATAGCGTCACAAAAGTCAAGCACTGTCATACAAGAAGCAGAGCGTCATTCATTTTTCACACTCTCGGCTCCACACGCAAATTGGGCGTAACCCACGAGGAGTTACGCCCAATTTGCAGATAAGTTATATAGAGGTTCCTCCGAGGAGGAATTCCACACACTTGCATTAATATTATCGCCTGGCATCAAGAAAGTCAAACAGCGTCATACTATGCCACTTTTTCCTGCAGCTCATCAAAACGGGTGTATTCGCCCCTGAACATCATGGGCACCATGCCCGGAGGACCATTGCGCTGCTTGGCAATCAACAGCTCTGTCAGACCGGTGGGTTTGTAATTGGGTTTGTTCTGCTGGTAGTAATCGTCACGGTAAATGAACATCACAATGTCCGCATCCTGCTCCACCGCCCCGGAGCCTCTGGCATCACTGAGCATGGGCCGTTTGTCTTCGCGTTTCTCCAGGTCCCGGCTGAGCTGCCACAACATCAAGAAAGGGGTGTCGAGTTCCTTGGCAAGTTGCTTGCTGCGGTTGCTCAAATTCTCCAGTTTCTCCACTGAGGAGGAGAACTTCTGGTCTGCCCCCAGGAAACCCAGGTGGTCCAGCATGAAAATGCCCACATCCCCATGGTCGCGGTGGAAGCGCTCGCATTTTTCTTCAAGTTGCCGGATGTTCAGGCGCTTGTCGTAAATGTACAGGTGGCTCTTCTTGAGGGTCTCCAGGTACTGGCCGATTTTGCGTTTCTCATCGTAATCCAGGTCCCCTGAGATGATGCGGTTGAGGGGAATCAGCAGGTTCAGGCTGGCCAGACGGTAAAGGATCTGGCGCTTGGGCATTTCAAGCGAGAAAAAAGCGCAGGGTCTGGATTTGCTGATGGACTCAAGGATGGACAGCGCGATGCTGGTTTTTCCCATGCTGGGACGGGCCATCAGGTAAATCAGGTCTCCCAGGGAAAAGCCGTTGATCAACCGATCCAGGGTGGCAAAGCCGGTGGACCGGATGTCATCGTTGCTGCTGGGCTGCTTGATGCGTTCCATGGTGTCGTCCACCAGGTCACCCAGATGCTCCAGCTGACCCACCTGCGTTTTGTCTTTGCGGGTGGCCCCCAGCACGGCCACCTCAATGTTTGACGCGGCCTGGGTGTTGTCCAGGGACAGATCCAACGCGTGCCCCATTGCATCTTGCACCCCCTGAATCATGTGCCTGCGGGTGCTTTTCTCGATGACCAGTCGGGCGTGGTGCACGGCTTCGTACATGGTGGAGAAGGCTTCTGGCAGGCTGGAAATGTAGGCGGGCCCTCCAGCGTTGTCGAGTTGCTTGTGGCTGGTCAGGTAGTCGCACACGTGAATCAAGTCCACGGGTTTGTGCTGCTGACGCAACCGGGTCATGGCTCCAAAAATCAGTCGGTGCCGCTGGTCATAGAAGTCTTTGTGGGTCAGCAAGAAAGCCACCGGCTCCTGCCAGAGTTGCTGGTGGGCCATGAAAGCCCCGAGGGTGGCGGCTTCTGCCTTCAGGTCGTGGGGGAGGTTGATGATCACAGTTTCTTTTTCCTCCAGATCCAGAAGAACCCCAGCAGGAAACTGGCGGTGTCTGGCAGGCCAGCGGTCAGCAGGTTCTGGGTGTTCACCAGTTGCTGTGCGCTGACCATGCCGAGGGCGTCACGGATTTTCTCCCAGTTGATGGTGAGCACCCCCACCCAGGACAGCCATTGCAGCATCAGGAAAATCACCCCAAGCAAGATGGCGGCCAGTTTGGAAATGGTTTTGAGGGAAAGGGCACTGGCGTAACCCATCAGGAAACTGAAGCTGAGGGCCGAGAATTGTTCCAGGGTGAGCATTCAGTTGCGGTTTCCCAGGCGCACGGTGACCCGGAGGGTGTCGTGCCCCAGCCCGTTGATGAGCTCGATTTCCTCGTTGATGCTTTTCACCAGGGCCATGCGTGCATTGAGGCGTTTTTTGTGTTCCGGTCCGGGGTCCTTGTCGCCTTTGAGGCGCCTGATTTCGCTTTCCAGCTGGCCCCTTTGCTCCCACAGCCAGTCCCGGGCTTCAATGGCTTCCATGGCGCTTTTGTAGATGTGTCCGATGCACTGGATCATCGGATCAAAGGTGTTGTCGGTGAGCTGCAAGAGGCGCTTGCGCACCCCGGCGATCTCCTGTCCCAGGTATTTCATGGTGGTGTCCCTGAGGGAGCGGGAGGTGCGCAGCATGTTGTGGGCACGGTAGAGGTTGATGTAGAGGTTGGCGAGGTATTGCACTTCATCTCCAGAAGTGGCTGGTACGGGTTTTTCGAGGGCAGTCATGCGTAAATTATACGTCATATTTTTTTGGAGCGTTATAGAAAAAATGAAACACCCCCTAAATTGGGGGCGTTAAAAACTAGGCGTAGCTTTATATTAATTGAAGAGCTACTTGCTTTTCAAGGGTGAGATGGTGATGGTGTGTTCGCTTTTGGGGGTGGGTGCTTGTTTGCTGGCTTTTTCTTCTGCCTGCGCAGTGGCCTCAAAGTGCCTGCTGAGCTGAGGAACCATGCACAGTCCCACACACACCACCACAAAGAACAGGCAACTCATCGTAGAAAAGTCGTATTTGGGGCTGTGGCTGATCAGGTAAGCCGCATTCACCACCACCTTGTATTGCATGCTGATGGTCATGAAAGCCACCATGATGGCCACGGTCAACCCCATGCGGTTGCGCTCCTGCGGCAAAAAATAACTGAAGCAACAACGCACCAGCACACTGAAGGTGGGCAGCAGAAACACCCCGGCCAGCAGCAGCAGCACCGCCACCTGAAAGGCGTGACCCAGAATGGCAAACAATCCAGCGAGCACCAGGGAGGTGTAAAACACATTCGGGTAGTTTTCCAGGTTGAACACCTGCCAGCGCTCGTAAACCGTCATGGACTCATTCATGTTTTGCCTCCTGGAGCTGCTCGGCAATCAACTGCTTCAGGGTGGATGCACTGAAGCCTGCAGACTTCCCATTCACCAGCAAGGTGGGCGTGCCTTTGAGCCCCACCTCTTTCAGGGCATAATCCAGGTTCCCCTCTGCTTCCTGATCGCTGGTTTTCTGCACACATTGCTTCAAGGCCTTCTCCTGGGTTCCACCCGCCTGCCGGTAGGACTGCAGGTACACTTTTGCCGTGTTCACACCATGGTTTGAAGTCTGGTGGGACAGCACCTCTTGCACAAAGGCCCCTGCCAGTGCAGGGCTGTCTTTGCGGATGCAGGCTTCATAACGCAAGCCCAGTTTGCTGTCCTGGTGCAAGAAAGCCACGTTGACATACTGCAGCCGAATTTCACCTGCAGCCAGGTGCTTTTTGAGGATCGGGCCGACCATGGGCTGAAAAGCCTTGCAATGCTGGCAGTTCAGGTCAATGAATTCAGTGACCACCACTTTGGCCGTGGGGCTGCCCAGGGTGGTCCCGAGGGCAGGATCCACCCTGAAACGCTGGCTGCTGGCCAGGGTGCCTGCAAAGGCAGTGGCACACACCAGAAACACCACCAGACCACTGCCGACCGAGGTCAGAAACTTCTTGTCGTTCTTAAATTGCTCGTTCATGGTTTTCTTTCTCCAGGGGGGTGATTTGCTGCATGGATTCCACGGACAGCACCCGACCGGTCCCCAGGGGACCTGTGAAACGGTAGTTTTTGCGGCGCTTCATTTGCGAAGCAAGGTCCTGGGGCATGCGAATGAACACCGTGAAAGGCTGCAGGCGCTTGTTCTCGGGATAAATGCCCAGCCTGACCGTCTGGTGGTCGTGTTCGTACTTGGCGTATTTGCCTTGCACCACAAAAAAGCTGCTGGTGTCGTGGGTGATCTCGGCGTAACTGGCCACCGAACGGTTCTTGGCGATGCCGTTTTTGGGCACCGTCAGATACACCAGAAATTTGATGCAGCACTGCTGTGCTGCGGCCTGGGAAAGCAATTCCATCAAACGTTTCGGACTGCCCCGGTATTCCAGTTGAAAAGACGCTCCCTCCTGGGACACCACCTTCAATTGCCTACGGCCCACAACACTCACATTGCAGGGGGCAACAATGATTCTCGCTTCCGCTATAAAAGCCTTCATAAAAAACATCATAACAGATAAAATTCGAGCATCATAGAATATTGAAGCGTCATATTTTCTGGAGGTTATACAAAGAAAAAGGGGTGCCTGAAGGCACCCCTTTGAACCAGGTCAAATCACTCGGTCTTCAAAAACAACCGCTGGTAAATTTTACCGATCAGCACGATGAACGTGACCACACTCATGGTGGTGGTGGGGTGCACACCCATCTGGTTGAGGGGAATGGCCACCAAACCCCCCAGGATGACGAAAGCCAGGAGGATCAGCGGGAAAAACGCCTTCACAATCACTGCTGGTACGTTTTTCGCGGTTCCTTGGCTGCTTTTATCGATGTATTGTCTTCCCTGCATCATGACCTCCTTTCTATTTCATTGCTATCATACAATTTGGCCGTTGTCAATCAATGTGCACCACCTGCTGAAGTTTTTGTTGCAACATGTGAATTTCCGAGAGCAACATACGCTGCCTTTGCGGATCTGCAGTGCTCAACTCCGCACGCAACACCTGCAATTGCGCTTTCAGGGTGACCCGCCCCAACTTCTCCCGGTACTCCGACAAAAAACGCTGAAAAGCCTCTTCGCTCATGGCTTCATGCTCAGCAAAAACCACCTGCAGCAACACGTCTTTCAGGCCCTGCTGTTCCAGCCAGTCCAAGAGCATCTGCGGGTCTTGATGCTGTTGCAACCCTTTCAACACTTGCTGCAGCAACACAGACTGGTAGCCGTCCGCCTCCCCACACCACTCCCTCCACGTTGGATGCTTCCACAGGTGAAACACCAGCAGGTCCTCCGTGCTGGGCTGCCCCCCAGGGGTGACCTGCCAGGATTCCAGGTTTGGGCCTTTGGCATGGTGGTCCAGCCACTCCAGCAGGCGCTGCTCCGGCATGCCCAGAACACTGGCAACCTGGCGGCGCATGTCCAGTGCAGCAAAATCCAGCACAGAGAGGGGTTGCATGCGGGGAAGCAGTTGCTGCAAGAAATCCCGCTGGCCCTCGGGTGTTTTCACATCGCAGGCAGACAGCGCCACCTCAACGCGAAAATCCACCTCACTGATCCCATGCTGCAGGCCGTTCACCAGTTCCGAGACTTCTCCGGAAAGCAAAAATTCAGCGGGATCTTTGCCCGCAGGAACCTGATGGGCGGAAACCGCAAAAGACCGACCAATGGCCTGATCCAGACCTGCCAGGGTGGCTTTGATGCCCGCCTCATCCCGGTCGAACATCAACTTCAAACGCCGGATTCCCAGCCGGGACAGCACGTCCGCATGTTCGGCTGTGAGGGCCGTTCCCAGGGTGGCCACGGCATTGTGCACACCCGATTGCTGCATCATGATCACATCCAGGTACCCCTCAACCAGCACCAACCCATCCTTCAAGGCCACCCCCCTGGCCCGATCAAGGCCGTAAAGCACGGTTTTCTTGCTGAACAGCGGGGTTTCCGGGGTGTTGAGGTATTTGGGTTTGCTGTCATCCAGCACCCTGCCCCCAAAGCCCACCACCCGGCCCAGGGCATCCCGGATGGGAAACATCACCCGGTTGCGGAAACGGTCATAGGTGCGGTGCTCTTTTTGCGCCAGCAATCCAGCGTCCAGCAGCAACTGTTCATCGATGCGCGCCGCCTTGGCGTGCTCCAGCAAAGCCGTCCACCCTGAGGGAGCAAAGCCCAGCTCGAACGCCTGAATGGAGTCACTGGTGAGGCCCCTGGAATGCAAGTACTGCAAGGCTGCTGCCCCAGCAGGCTGATTGAGGCAGGCCTGGAAATACTGCAAGGCGAACTGGTTGACCTCCAGCAATGACATCTTCTCTTTGCTGGAGGCGAATTCAAGTTTGATGCCCGCCCGGTCCGCCAGTTTCTGCAGGGCCTCCGAGAAAGAAAGGTTCTCGGAGCGCTGCACAAAAGAAAACACGTCCCCACTGGCCTTGCACCCAAAGCAGTAATAGTAATCGGCCTGGGTGTCCACCACAAAAGAAGGGGTGTCCTCACGGTGAAAGGGGCACCTGGCTTTGAGCCGGTGCGGACCTGCTGGAAGCAGTTGCAGGTGCTCTGCCACCACCGACTCCAGCGGCAATTTGGCTTTGATGCTGTCTTTCACCCCCATGGTCTCAGTCCAGTTCCTGAAAAAGCCGAATCCCGAAAGGCAAGGCCACCCTGCCATACAGCAAAACCACCAGCAGCATCAACAATCCCGCAGCAGGTGCCACTGCAGCCATCCACACCAGACCGAAAAAAGCCAGGGCCAGCAGCAACACCAGCAAACCCACGCTTGAAGCCAGCAGGATGCTTCCAGTCACACAAGACCAGAAAAACCGCCTTTCTTTGCTCCAATCCTGCTGGTGGATCCACTCGGCAAGCCGCCTGGCCCCATAGCAAGCACACCAGTTGAACAGAAATGCCAGCGCCACCGGAAGCACCGCAGCGCTGATGGCTGGATCTGCACCTCCCGCTTTGAGCAGCGCAGACAGGTACATGGTGGTGCCGTAAACCGTCACGCACCCCAAACCCGCATGGAAGAGTTGCGTGAATGACATGGCCTGAACCCTGAAAGGCAAATTGCGCAATTTACTCAGCATGAACCATCTCCTTTTTTTGCCTGATGGGGCGTGAAGTGTTGAGCACGGGTTTCTCAAACCAGCGGTGAAGCAGGGCCGCTGCGCCCACACTGAGGGCCATGCCCACCAGTCCGGTGCCCAGCGAGCCGCCGAGGCTGGAGTAGGCGTGTGAAGCCACAAAAAACAAAATGGGCAGGTGCACCAGGTACAGGGAGTAACTGATCTGCCCGAACCAGGACACCAGCGGGGTTTGCAAGAAGCGCTGCAACTGAGGTGAAGCCAAAATGGCAGGGATCACCAGTGTGGCCCCGAAAGCAGAGATGTACCGGATGAAAAACAGGTCCTCTTGAATCCACCAGTACCGGTGAAACACCAAAGCCACCCCCAGCAAGAAAGCCGCATTGCGCAGCAGGGGGGACTTCTGGAATGCGTCTTGCACTTCGGAGTGGTGCAGGGCCAGCAGTGCGCCCATCACGAACAGGGGAACCATGCCCAGGGGAAACACAAAGAACCCCCCCAGGAAACCCCCTCCCAGGGTGACCAACAGCACGGTGAAGGATGACATGGTGTTGGATGCCAGGAAGCGGATCACCACCGGCATGAAAAACGCCATGTGCAATTCCACCAGCAGGGTCCACAACACCGGATTCACCGACTGAATGTGCATTTTCGGGTTGAGCAACAGCAGGTGCTGCAGCACTTCCTGAACGGTGAGGGGCTGGTACCAGCGCATCACGATTTCGGTGAGGGGCTCTGTTCCATGAAAGTGCTTCAGGGCCACTGCAAGCAGCAAAGAAACCAGATAAGCCGGATAGAGCCGTCGAAAGCGCCTGAAGATGAACTTCAAAGGCTGCATTTCCCGACCCTGCTGCAGGTAAGGCAAGCTGAGCACGAAACCGCTCAACACGAAAAACGTGTCCACCCCTGTGGCCCCCAGGTTCCACAACACAAATTCCAGGGCACTGGGGATTTTGGGGTGCTCTGCAAACGGATAGTAGGTGAAAACCGCGACATGGGAAAACACCACCATCAATGCAGCAATTCCCCGCAGAGCATCAAGCGAAACGAAGCGCGTCATACTTCCTCTATAAAACTGGGGGTGTCAATCATTCCCTGAGTATAATTCAAAGCGTTATATTTTTTGGAAGTGTTATATAATCTCGGTGGTGATAGAATGAAAAGAACCATCACACTCAGCCTGATGGGCGCGTTGCTGTTCACTGGATGCGCCCAGGAACTGGACCTCCTGTTCCCCAAACCTCCCCCCACCCCGGTGCTCACCCCGGAAGTGGTGGTGACCCTGCAGACCGGCGAACCCTGCCTGAAAATGCAAGTCACCCTCACCAAACCCGACGGTCAAGACCTCTCCCCGGAAATCACCCCCGGAGAAAAGTGGAGCATCCACTACCTCAAAGGTGAACTGAAAAGCGGCGACCTCAGCGTCAAAGCCACCTGTCAGGTCAAAGACCAGGCCACTGGCCAACTCAAAGTCGGCTTTTCCCTCACCCGCTACAAACTGCAAGGAAGTACCCCCATCCTGGTGGACATCCAACCCCCCCAGGAGAAACAAAACCTGAACACCCGGGTGCAATACAGCACCCCGGTGCCCACCGTGCTGCCCGACGACAAACAATGATTCCCCCCAGGAGCAACCCATGAAAAAAACCCTGCTTTCCAGCCTCACCCTCGCCCTTCTCGTCTCTGCCTGCAGCACCACCCCCCTGCCCCACAGCGAACACAACAGATCCGCCAAATTCAAATCCCTCGGCAGGGTGGAACTCGACCTCGGCACCAGCGGAGGCATCCAGAAACAGGCCCTCACCTTCGGCAACCCCCAGGTGCAATTCAAAGGCATCTCCAGCAACGTCTACGACGTGAACGGCTGGCGGTACTTCGTGGCCACCTACGCCATCCGCAACGCCTCAGGCAACGGAACCCCCGACCCCAATGCCCGCACCAACATCACCCTGGTTGCCGCTGAAACCGCCAACACCATGGCCAACACCGCCATCCGCAAACTCAGAAGGGCAGACGATGTGCTGGTGGACCCCGCACTGGCAAAACAAATGTTCCCCATGACCGCCGTGGACGCCAACCTCAGCCCCATCCCCAGCAAAGCCAGCTTCCAGGCCCTCACCCAGGCCGAAGTGGACGCCATCCTGCCCGCCACCCTCTCCGATGGGGTCCTCAACCTCTTCCCTTACGGCTATGTGGTCGACAACGTGGCCGGAGGCCGCACCCTCCCCGGCAACCCCCTCACCGACCAGTACGATGGCACCTTCACCATGGCCTGGAAAACCCCCCTGCAAACCCCCATCGAGAACACCCCCCGCAAATTCAGCTTCATTGCCGAAGTCCTTCAGGACACCGAAACCCGCGTCACCGAAGCCCTTGATGAACAAACTGCAGACAGCAACCTGCTGGTCACCCGCGCCAACACCGCAGGAGCGACCCTGGTCAACATCCTGCCCGGCAGCACCTTCACTGCACTGCCCACCCGCACCATCTGCAAGATCCCCCTGGCCAGCGGCTTCAACCCCCCCTACCTGGTCAACCAGACCTCCAGCTTCAGCAAACCCCTCCCGCCCACCTCCAGCAAAGCCAACCAGAACACCACCGTCAAAGCCGTGTTCAACTGCGCCGACCACAACTTCACCCTCAACCCCCTCGGCAGCCAGTTCCTGATTTTCGGTTCCTTCACCGGAAAACGCCTCACCGACGGCAACCCCTTCAACTCCGGAACGCTCACCCAACTCCCAGACGGCAGCTGGCAATACACCCCCTCCGCCACAGCAGGCTTCAAACCCGGCGAAGAAGTGGAAGCCACCATCAACTGGACCAACGCCGCCTCCGCGTTCGTGCTCCGGTTCCGCATCGGCACCGGAGCGCAAGGTGCAGCGGGCTACGACACCGTCAAACGCTACGCCACCAACTCCCAGAGCCCCGTGAACATCACCCTGGGAGACGTCAACAACGACGGAAACCTCGACCTCCTGGTGGGCTACTCCGGCACCAACGCCAGTTCGGTCAGCGTGCTGCTCGGTTACGGCAACGGGGTGTTTGATGCCCGACAGGAAATCAACACCGGCACCCGCCCCTTCGGCCTGCAACTCCACGACTTCAACGGAGACGGAAACCTCGACATTGCCACCGCCAACTCCACCAACACCGTCAGCATCCTGCTCGGCAACGGCAACGGCACCTTCCAGACCAAAACCGACTACGCCACCGGAAACAACCCCCTCGCGGTCACCGCTGGAGACCTCACAGGTGACGGCAAACCCGACCTGGTGGTGTCCAACTTCCAATCCGGTTCCAACAGCATCAGCGTGCTGCTCAACACCGGAAACGGCACCTTCCAGGCCAAAACCGACTACACCACCGGAACCCAGCCCTACCACGTCACGCTCGCCGACATGAACAATGACGGCAGACTCGACGCGGTCACCGCCAACTACGGATCCAGCACCACCAGCGTGCTGCTCGGCAACGGAGACGGCACCTTCCAGGCCAAAACCGACTATGCCACCGCCGCCAACGCCCGTGAAGTTGCCGTGGGAGATGTGAACGGCGACAACAAAACAGACGTGGTGGTGGTCAGTTCCACCACCAGCAAAGTCAGCGTGCTGCTCGGCAACGGAGACGGCACCCTGCAAAGCAAAGTGGATTACACCGTGGCAGGCCTCGGAGGAGCCGTGAAACTCGGAGATTTCGACGGGAATGGAAACCTCGACATCATCACCGCCCACACCAACACCGGAAACGTCAGCATCCTCAACGGCAACGGGGACGGCACCTTCCAGACCAAAGTGGACACCGCCGTGGATCCCGCCCTGCGCGGACTGGCCCTCGGGGACATCAACAACGACACCAAACTGGATTTTGCAGTGGTGAGCCTCCTGAACAACCGTGTGTCCATTTTTCCCAAAAAGTAATTCTCAATGATCTTCAAGGGGCCTGCTTTCCATGCAGGCCCCTGTTCTTTTTGCGACCAACTGTCGTTTCAGGCCAAATTTCACCTTCCACTGTCCATCAACCCCGCAAACCTGAGAACAGCAAAGCCAAATTAGGCATACTTGAACCATGGACATCCAAAATTACAATTCCAGCAGTTTGCGCTATGGGGTTCCGGCATTTCTTCTTCTTTGTGCTCTGGTGGCCGCTACAGCACCAGCCGCTGCATTGGTTGCAGGTACGGTGGCCGCCACCGTAGGTGTGGTAGATATGGGTCTGTCAGTTGCAGCAGAACAGGCCAAAGAGGCCCTCACCAAAGCCAGCATGCAGCGTCTTCAGGACTTCATCTCAGACCTTGAAAGCAACAATTGCCATCTGACGGTTGAAGACCTGAAACAGGAACCGATCATCCATGCTTCCTGTCTGGTTTCAGAGAACATCGCAGCAACCCGCAACCGTGAAAAACGGCGGTATTTTGCGTTTCTGTTCATGGAATTCAAAATGCGAGGAGAGTTTTCAGACACCAGCATGGACGTCTTTGAGGAAGATTTGAGAATCCTTGCAGACATGTCCGAAAGGGAAATGCGGCTTCTGATCGTCATAGAACGTTTCTTCAAGTTTCTGGAGGAGGTCAATGCCTTACCAGATCGAACTGAACGCCTTAGAGCTAAATTTGAAGAACTGTGCCTGGAAATTCCAGCAGATCCAGAGGAGTTCAAAGGCCTGGCAGAAAGACTCACCAGAACTGGATTCGTGGTTTTTTCCCAGGGGCTTGCCAACACGGGTTTTCTGGTGGCTTACCGTCCCACCCAGAATTATTACAAGTTCAAAGAACGCCTCGGTCTGAAGAGCTGATCGACATTCCCCCACACCCTACTTCTCAGCTTTGTCTGGATTCGCTGGAGAGAGTGTAAACGCCTCTTTTCAAACGCACAAAAGTTCCTTCGGCCATGCGTTGCTTCAGCCACTTCTGGGCCAAAAGTTTGCTCCCTGAAAACCCACGGTTGATCACCTCCTGAAGGGTGACAGGATAGGGACTCAAGCGAGCAATCATCGCCGAGAGGGAATCCGCCGCTGGCACCTGCTTTGGACCCCGCCAACGTTCTGTGATCTGCACCCGGGTCACAGAACCCCGCACACCCTCCACCCGGTAAGTTCCCGTGGGGAAGAAGTTCGGGTCTTTCAGGTCTTTGAAGTGCAAGGTGAGGGTGTTGGTTTCTGCATCAAACACCCCCTGAACCTCTTCTTTGAATTTTTTGACCCTGGTTTCTCTGGGGGCATCGGTGGTAGCCCCTCCAGTCTCTGAAGTCTGGTTTGCGGAGACCGCTTTGCGTGGGATCACGATGCTGGTGCGCTTCAAGTGCGGAGCGGCTTTCAGCACTTCCACCACCTCTCCAGCTTTCGGCAGGTGCACTTCCCGTTCTTTTTTCAGGTGGTCTGCCAGGGCGTGACGGGCATTCGCTTCCCCGTGGGTGAGGATCACCTTGTCGCTGGGGTAACTGGTCAGCTGGCTGATGATGCCCATGCGGTCGGCATGCGCGGAGAGGTAGAAGCGTTCCACCCGGCAGTACGCTGCAACAGGCTCAAAGGCCGTTTTGCCTCCTCCTTTTGGTCCCACGGGCAGCATGACCTCTCCCCCTTGCTGGAGTTCCAGCAGCCTGCGACCCGGGGACTCTGCATCCTGGTATCCCACAATGAACAGGCCGTTTTTTTCGTCTCCCAAAAGGCCCCTGGCATACATGGGGCTGGGACCGGCCTGCAGCATTCCCGATGAGGTGATGATCACGCTGCGCTCCCTGGAGGCAATGATCGATTCACGGTGGCGTTCGTCTTCCACCAGGGCCACTGGGCTGCGCAAGAAGGGCTGCAGTCGGGCGTTTTTCACCTGGTTTTGCAGGGCTTCTGGCAGTTCTGGCAGGAGGTCTTCGTACACCTGGGTCATGCTGCGGGCCATGCCGTCCAGGTAGATGGGTGCGGTGGGCAGCAGGTTGTTGGCCATGTGGGAGAGCAGGATGCTCACCATCTCCTGGGCCCTGCCCAGGGCGAATGAGGGGATCAGCACTTTCCCGCCACCCCGGAGGGTTTCGTTGATGCCGCCCACAAAGTTGCGGACCTGTTCTTTGCGTCCTGGGAGGTTGGTGTCTCCGTAGGTGGACTCACTGACCACCACGTGCTGCTGGATGGGCTGAGGGGGTCTGTAGGCAGCGTTGGTGGTCACGGTGGCGACGTTGGAGAAGTCTCCAGTGTGGAAGATTTTTCCAGCGCTGCATTCAATGGCCACGCTCGCTGCGCCCAGCAGGTGGCCACTGGGGACCAGCATGAATCCAAAACCGTGCTCGGTGACATGCTGGAAGTATTGCACCACCCGGATGCGCTCCAGAGCCCGCTTCATCATTTTGCTGTCAAAAATCATTTCCCCGGTGCTGCGGGTGATCTTCAGGGTGTCAAAGAGCACTTCCTGCAAAATCCGGGCGGTGGGGGCTGTGCAGTACACCGGAAGGTCCCGGAACATCGAGGTGACCACTGGGAGGGCGGCCACGTGGTCCAGGTGGGCGTGGCTGAGCACCATGCAAGTGGGGGTGTTTTCTTTTTCCTGCAGGAGTTTCAAGTATGGGAGGGAAGCGTCGCCTTGCATCCCTGGCCGCAAACCAGCGTCAATCAGCAGGTTGGCTTCCGGCAGTCGGTAAAGATAACAGGAGGCTCCCACTTCATCGGTGCCTCCCAAACCCAGAAATTCCATGTGAATCCTCCAAAAGGTTCAATTGGTGGTTTTGACGGTGAACAGGTGCAGGAAGTCTTCCAGGGTGGCCTGTTCATCCAGGGCTTCCAGGGTTTGCTGGATGCCGTCGAGTTGCCTGCCTGGCAGGTCATCCAGCTCAAACGCGTTCAGCATGCCCATGAACCACGCTGGCTCTCGCTTGGCCCGCTGGATCAGGCTTTCCGGTTCCGCAGGCTGGTGTTTGACCTGGGGTTCGGTTTCAGGGGCAGCACAGTGGATTTTGTTTTCTGCCTGGTTTTTCATGGTGGGGTTTCCTCTTTTGGTGGGGTGACTTTGCGGGCCTCACGGGCGGCCTTTTGAAGGGTGCGTTTCTGGTGCTCGGTGAGGGCTTCTCGCATCAATTCGGATGAATCCTGGTTTTGCATTTTGGCCTGTTCCGCATACCACTGTTTCAGGTCGGATTCGATCAGCACGGTGACGGGCACAGGGTCCTGCATTTTGCGGGGTGCGCCTGCGTTTCGGCGTTTTCCACCGGCGTTCCTGCGGGGTCCGCCCCATCCCGGGTGGCCTTTGCTTTTGCTCATGGTGTCCTCTGGATTGATTGTACAGGTGCTGTCGCACAGGTCAATTCAATGCAGTCCAGGGCAACTGGCTGAAGTAGTGGTGGAGGGTGGTCGGGGTCAAAGGCAAGGGTTGCTGGGCAGGGCGTGCTGCGGTCACAAAACAATTTCCATCTAGATCCACCCGTCCGATGCGCTCGATGGTGGCCAGGGTCAATCGGCAAGTTTTGGGGTCCAGATACTGGATGTGCCACCCCACCACAGGAATCCCTGAGAAAGGATTGAGGGTGGGGGGAAGGGTGTAGTGCTGTCCGTTGGAACTGGTGACCTCCAGTCCAAACAGCGGGTAACGGCCCTGAAAGGTGCTGGTGAGACGTTCAGGCAGGTGGTGTCCGAACTCCAGGGGGCCGGACCATTGTGGAATGGGGAAGTGTTCAGGGTGCTGTTCTGGCCAGGGTTGCTTGGCTCCTCTGAGCCGCTGGAACAGGGAGGGTGTGCGGTGTTTTGAAGGGTGGGTTCTGGTGGGTGCTCTGAGCATGGTGCCTCCTGCATGACTTATCTTGCTGATTGTATAAGATATAATCAACAAGATCAATCCGTCGCAGACAGCAATCAACAAAAAAGAGGCTTGCAAAGAAGCCCCTTTTTATCTTTCTGCCCTCAACGAACAGTGATCCACACCCAGCACAACACCAGAAACATCACCGGAATGGCATAACACACCCCCAGGCGTTGCCAGAATTCCATCCCACTGCTGTGAACTTCCCATTTCTGCATGGCTGCATACAACGGGTGCGTGACATCCACCCATCCCTGTGCGTCCCCCGTCTGCTGGCGCATTTTTCCCATGGCCAACGTGAACAGACCGGTCACCACCGCAATGCTGCAGACAGTAAACATGGCCGAATTGCCCACCAGTGGAAAATCCGGTCCTTGACGCATCAGCAGGGCAATCGCCCCCCACAACAGAGCTTCAAGTCCCACCCACGTCAACATTCGCATGCTGGGCACAGTCCAGGCGTTGAGTTGCTTGCCCGCCACCAACAAAGTGATGCCACTGATCAACATCACCACAAACCAGGGGCCAATCACCCCCAGTCCATCAAGGTCGTGCTTCAAGCTGTTCCACACCCCCACCAGGAACAACACACTGACCGAAGTGAAGACCGCCCCACAGGCATTGCTGAACACAATGGCTGCCACCAGCGCTGCGGTGCGCACCTGTCGCCTGAATTCCAGATTCAATTCCACACTCACCCCCAACCTCACACCACAAAAATGATGCTCGCAAATCAGATTTTACACCAGAAAAACTTTAATGCCTGGATTTTTTATAATGCTCTGATATATGGTGATGATACTGTCAATCCATATTCCTCTCAAAAGAAGGAGAAAAGCATGAAAACCACCACCGCCCCCCTGCTGTTCGGAGCGATCCTCACCACCCTGGTGTCCTGCGGCTCGGTCGTCCCCAGCACCAAAGCCACCATCACCAACAGAACCGCCAACGGAGCCGTCCAGACCTTCACTGTTCCCCTGGACAGCAAAGCCACCACAGGCCTCACCGGAGTCACCCTGTACATCCTCCAGCCTGCAGGCCACGCCCCCCTGCTGGTGACAGGCACCCTCAACCCCGGTAAAACCCAGGTGACCTTTGACCTTACCCACACCAACCCTGAAGCGACCATCGAAGCCGTCAAAGACTACGGCAAACCCACCTCCGGCACCTGGGAGGTGCAGTGCTCCGGCAACCTCAACAGCAACCTGAGCGACTTCAAAGGGAACTTTGGGGTGACCTTCATGCTGAATTACGGGGACGCTGCCAAGCCCGCCGCCATCCAAAAAACCACCCTGAAAGAGCAAGGGGAGGCCCGCAACACCGCCAGCATGCAAAGCGTCCAGCTGGCCTACAGCCACACAGCTGGACGGATCCTCGGCAAGCAATCTTGTACCTACAAAACCAGTGTCTCCACCAACACCCTCAACTATGACATTGACACCCAACTCGCCCAGGGCTGGAACCAGTTGAACATCAACGGAGACATCACCACCACTGTGGTGGGCTCCAGTGTCACCATCGACCAGAGCTTCTCCATGACAGACAGCCGGGACCTGGGCACACTGCAGCTCAGTCTTTTGCAGTGATGCCTGCCCGATCCCGTCGAGAGCAGCTGCAGGGAAATCCCTGCAGCTGCTGTCTTTCTATGGCGTGGCTTGAAGAAAAATCATCGTCTGCTGATGGTTAAAAACGGCACAACGCTCATGAAAATGATGGTGGTCATGCCCGAAATCAACTTGATGTCAGGGATGCCCTCAAATGGACCTCCGATGGCCATCAACCAGATGATGAAAGCAAGTCCACCCAGGCAAACATTCAACCACTGCACGGAATTGTCAGGATTCCTGGCGTTGAAGTACCTGGAAACCAGAGCCAGAACAAAACAAACCCCCGCAGATATCATGATTGCAAGATTCTGATAACCGATGGTGTCCACCGTTTCTTTCCCCTGAGAGTTCTTGATGAGGTTGTCCAGGGCCAGATACAAACCCAGGGCTTCACTGGGCACCAACTTCACAAGTGCACTGAAGTACCCATCTGACTTCCTGCTGACTGGATCCGGTTCTTTTGCAATGCCCAGGTTTCTCTTTGGCACAATTTACCTCCGCCTTATCACCCAATTTAAATTCTTGCGGAAGCTCAGATCATTTTTAATAGGGAAGAACTCCATTACGAAAAACCTGGAATTGCAGTATAGTTTTCCAGTCCGTGTTTCCTTTGAGAATAAAATCCTCTTCTCTGCAAACATGAAAACCCCTGCATTTGCAGGGGTTGAAGCAGAGTGGAGCGCAGAATGAACACCGCCGATTTCAATCACCAAACCTTCGGAAGTTGATCAGGTCCTGAGGGCCTCTTGGTATGCTTCCACTTCCAGTTTGTCCACTGCCAGATCCAAACTGGCAAATGTCTGGTCCCTCTGGAGGGGATGGTCGATCATCAAGTATTTTGAAGGCTCAAGGCTGTGAGAGACATCAACCATGATGCTTGCGTTGGGAAAGTACTGCTCCAATTTCTCTTTGAGTTTTTGATTGAAGTCGCTGGTCACAAGTTCTGTGGCTTTGCCTTCGCCCTGAGAAAAGTTCTTGCTTCCAGTGACTTTCAGTGTTCCAGTGAGCCATGTTCCCATGTGGACCTCCGTATTCAGGTTTTCTTGTTGAAGTGTTTTGCGTCGGGTGACCCAAAGGTTCAGTTGATTCCAGAAAAAGCCTTCACATCGGCCAACAGTTGCGTCAGTCCATCTACAGACACCTTGAACATCGGCATGGTGTTGATGGCAGAAGCGTAAGGACTGGTGGGGGCAAAATAAACCACCCGCATCCCGGTCTTGCCAGGCATTTGCATCACACTGGCGTCCATCAACGTCAAACTGATCAACTTCTCCCCCTGGCCGGGCAGGGTGTAACCCAGGTTCAGGGTGGTGACCTGAGGAGACTGGGATTGCAGTTGGTAGCGGTACTGCACCTGGGAGGCTTTGCTCACGGCTTCTGCGGTGATTTGTTTCTGCAGGCCTTCCAGGGCAAAGCTGTTGACGTAATCGTCGGTGAGCAGGGAATTCAGTCCAGAGAAATTCAGGGTTTTGAGGGACAGCAAGAACAGTTCCACCGAAGATCCCACTGAAGCGTTGCCTGCCGGTTGTGGGGTGAAGGTGTTGCCTTGCTGTGGGGTGTTTTGAGGCACTGCTGCCTGCCGGGGAATGGCGCGCTCTCCTGGCTGGTGGGTGAGGTAGCCTTTCAGGGCAGGCACGGTCAGCAACTGGCTGGTGACCTGGTTGGCCACACTGGCCGCTGCAACCGCAACAGAATTGCTTTCCTGGACCTGAATGCCAAAGAAGTTTGCTCCTCCGGCTTTGGAGTTGCCTTCAAAGTTTCCGGCCCACAGCACTTCTGAACTGACGTGGTCTTTCAGTTCCACGCTGACTTTGACGATGAGGGTGGTTTCGGTGAAGCCCAGAATGCCCGTGGTCACCTGTCTGACGTCGGTGATGGCTCCGCTGAGGGTGAGTTCGCTGACGTTCTGGTCTTCGAAAATGCGGAAACGGTTGGATTTCTGCAGGGCCTCTTTGAGGCTGGAATACAGGCTCTGGTTGACCGAGCAGTCACGGGCTCCCTGCACGCACTCAAAGGATTTGAGGGTGAGGAAAGCCTGGGTGTCTGTGGTCTGGGCCTGGGCGATAGAAGCATAAAGTGGAAGTGAAAGCATCAAGAGGGATTTTCGCATGGTGACCTCGCTGGAATTCTAAAGTGTGGAAGGGCGAACTTGCATCAGGGGTTTCCCGGTTGGCTGCACATCATTCACAGGCCAGGCGGTCTTGATCCTGATCAAGGGCAGCCCTGTATCCGGGCTGGCCTTGATGGAGGGGGGCGACCCCTGCCGCCCGGACTTCCTTGCAGTTGCGGTAGTAGACCTCTGTGGTGGAGAGGGGAGACTGGGGGTTTTTGCGGTACTCCCACGGCCACTGGAACCTGCCGGACCACAAACCCAGCTTTTTGGTTTTGGCCTGCTGTTGTTCGGGCAGGAAGGATCTGCTGTATTGCGTGTATGCGAACGCATTCCCCTGGGACACCAGCCAGGCATTGAGGCTGCGGCTGTCCCCCTGGATGCTGCACACCGATACCATGCGACCATAACGGTCCTGGTCTTTTTTGACGCAGGTGATGGTCTTGTGGCGTATTTTGTCGGCGAGTCGCAAAGCCACTTGCTGACCACAGCGGAAAGATTTGTTGTCACCATCAAGACAACTCTGGCTGGATTCCGGGGCATCGATGCCCCACAACCTATGCTTCTGGCCGTGCAGCAGCAGCGTGTCGCCATCAACCACACTGGCCAGCCCACTCCAGGACACTGCTTCAGCCTGACCTGCGGAACTGACCAACAGGCAAAAAAAGCACAGAGACATTTTGAATCCAAATTGATGATGCACAAATTAAGCATAACCAAATTCCTCAGTGGCACATGTTCTTGTACAGCCAGGGAATTCCCTTATTGCTCCAAGTTTATGCAGGGAATGAACAAATATCATCTCAAACAAAAAATTTACCCTTGTATAATCCTCAGAAAAAGCATGATGCACCGGGAATTGCCTTCGATCAGCCATGAAAACGGCAACCTTGCCCTCTCCTACAGGCGCTGCTTTTCAGATGTGTCAAAGTCATGCCTGCTCTAAGCACCCATTGGAACCGACACCTTGTCTCACCACAGAAAAACCGTGGGAAGTCCACGGTCTTTTTCTTTTGCCTGATGTGGCGTTTGTTGGGCAGCTGACCCTTCATGCGGTCTGACGCAAGCAAAACTGAACCGCTGGATCCCCCAGGGTCAGCAACACCTCCTGCAGGTTCTGCAAGGCCAGATGCATGCGTCCATGAGGAGAGAGGTGGCCCTGTGGGACTTTGCCCTGCCAGTTCTCTCCGCTCGCTGCCCACTGCACGAAACTGCTGGAGTCTGCAGAATGAACCCCTATCTCCTGCAGCAGGAGCAGCAACTTCGGGCTTCCCAGCCCAAAAGCGTGCACTGGCAAATCCCCTGCCTCTTCAAGGACAGGTTCAAGGAGGGTTCTCAATTCCGTTTTGTCGTTCAGTCGCGGCACCAGTCCCCCCACACCAATTCCATCAAAACCTGCATCCCGGTAGGTCTTCGCAGCTTCCCGGGCCGTGTGGGCACAGCAGGCCTGCAAACTGGCATACAGTTTCATGCTGGAGTGCTGCTGGTTCTGCTTGGCCCACACGGCATTGGTGACGGTCCACTCGCAACGCTTCCTGCGTTCTCTGGCACTCAACTCCGGGGTGAGCATGAAATCCAGGGTGAAAGCCGTGTCGGCGTGTGCTTCCTGAAAAGACAGTACTTCTTCCGGGGTGAGCAGTTCGCTGCCCACCTGGATGGCCGCCCGGTCATGCATGGGGATCAGTCTGGCATCTGACCTGCGGCTCACAAACCCACCGGAGTCCACCATCAAGGCCAGCGGGGGGCGTTTCTCCGGGCTCATTTGCAGGGCGTATTGGTAGGACACCATCACGGTGTCCACCAGTCGGGGCAAGTAAGGGCGAATCAGATCATCCAGCGGGTAACGGGGACCGAAAGTGGTGACTGGAATGAATTTCATGCAGTTTTCTCCTTGGGAAAAGTCTGCGAGAGGGCCAGGAAGCGCTGCACGGCCAGCAAATGCTTGCAATCGTGGCCCCTGCGCGAATCGAGGCAATTGCATTTCCGGGTGAAACCCAGGTTCAGATTCACGGTGCGTGGATCGAACCCCACCACCTCAAAAACCCCTGGGGTGCTGGTGGGGTGCACGGTGAGTTCCCGTGCCCGCATCGCCCGGTACCAGGCCTGCTCGTCCAGCTGGGGTTCATCCTGGGGTTGCAGCAGCAAGGGCAGGTCTTCCTTGAAGGTCCAGGCACCACAGGACTTCACCAGCCCTGCTGCAAGTTCGACCCACCTCTCAGCACGCTCCAGACGGATCCCCTCCCCGGCCCAGCTGGCCGGATCACTGAGCGCGAGACCCTCAATGTCTGTGATGCCCCTCTCCAGCAATGTGCGGGCATGCACCCCCCCGATGCCTGGAATCAAGGTCAACGTGGCGTGTTCCTCGGTCAGGCCATGCCTGACCATCAAGGCCAGCACCCGGGTTTTCCGTTGCACCTCCAGGAAAGCCGGGTTGTCCTGAACCGGAAGCAGTTCGGCGAAGGCCTGCAGCACCCGGCACACCTGCTCTGAGGCCTGCCGGAGGTCAGAAGTGGGCACGGTGGGTTCTTCCTGGCGGGTGTGGCTGCGCAGCACGCAAGACGTGTGGTACGCGCCGAGCAGTTCCGCGTGGGTGATGGGCAGGGTGGTGAGGTCCCGACTGGGGGTGCCTGTGAGCATTGTGCGGGGCTCGCGGCCCACCCGGAAAAGCAGATCACGGAGGGCTTCGCGGGAAGGCAGCAGGACCTGCACGTCCGGCGTGCTGACCGCAAGCACCAGCAGGTCAAAGAAAGTGAGGTCAGCAGAGAACTGACCGCTGAGTTGCAAGACGGTGTCCACCTGCAGCATGTACCGAGCGGCAATCCAGCCGGTGCGGGTGACTTTCAGTGAGCCCGCCTCCTCCTTCAGCGCTCCGGTGAAAATCAGGCTGTTCACAGGGCGTCCCAGGTCCTCCGGGTGCTGCCTGGAACGCAGGGTGTGCTGGTAGGCGCACTGCAGTTCTTCCAGGGTCCTGCTGGTGCGGGCTGCAACCTCCGCGACAATCCAGCTGGTGAGGTGGCCGTGTTTGAGGCCACTGCGGATGGGCTCGAACTTCCCCTGCAGGTAAGGCTGGGCATGGCTGGGGTACCGGTAGATGAACACCACCGCTTCCCCTTCCAGGTGCAGTCCGGGTCTGCCTGCTCTGCCTGCCCGTTGCCAGGCACTGTTCACGCTGATCGGCACGTACTCCCCCTGATGGTAGCGTTCCATGTCGTAGAGGATCACCCGCTGGGCTGGCAGGTTCAGTCCCATCTCCAGGGTGGGGGTGCAGAAAAGCGTGAGGATTTTTCCTGCCCGAAACTGGGCCTCGGTGTGCTGTCTCGCCTGAGGACTGAGGCCTGCGTGGTGCGCAGCGGCCCCAAACTTCTTGGCGAGTTGTTCGGCGCGGCTGCGGGACCCCACGAACACCAGGGTGCTTTTGGGGGTGATCAGTTCTGCTTGCAGCAGGTCTTCTTTGGAGCTGCCGGTGAAGGGCACCACCCGCCAATTCAGAGGCACAGGTCGGTGGGTGCTGTGATGCGTTTCGGCCTGAAGCCACTCTCCAAGCTCTGGGAGGTTTCCAAGGGTGGCAGAGAGGGCCAGGGTGCGCACGAAGGGGTTCAGCCTGCGGAAACGGGTGAGTGCGCTTTCCAGGGTGGGTCCCCGGTGGGGATCGGCGAGCATGTGGAATTCATCGACCACCAGCAAATTCACCTGGGGAATCCAGTCCCAGTGTTCGCGCCAGAAGCGGGTGATGAACTCGAATTTTTCGTAGGTGAAAATCAGCACGTCCTGCTCCAGCGGGGGCTGGTCCGTGAATTCGGTGTCTGCTGTGTAGAGGCCCACTTTGAGGGTTTCAGCCCAGGTGTCGTGGATTTCCTGGGCCATGGTCTTGAGCGGGCACAGGTAAACAATTTTGAAGCCCTGATGCGCGGTGTGCTGGGAAGCCAGTCGGGCAAGGTGGGTTTTTCCTGCCCCGGTGGGAAGCTGCAAAATGAGGTCTTTGGGGGGTTCTCCGGTGGAGAAAAGCATGTCCAGTGAGGGGAAGATCGCCTTTTCCATGCACCCATTCTATCAGAAATCAATCTATTGGATTGATTTTTATATCTATTGGATTGATTTTTATATCTATTGGATTGATAAATCTATCCTACAGATTGATGTGCTAACGTGAATCATGCCCAACCTGGAAGAACAACTCATCGACCAGATCCGCACCCGCATGCGCCACCAAAAGCGCACCCAGAAAGACCTCGGGCAGCAGATCAGCCCAGACAGCAAAAACCCCGGACAGGTCATCAACCAGTACCTGCAGGGTCAAAAACCCCTGGTGACCCACACCCTGCTGAAAGTGCTGCAGGCCCTCGGGGCCAGACGCATCACCATCCACTGGGACGAAGACCCCCAGACCTGAACCAGAAAACACCCGCAAACGTCGCTGTTGCTCTCATGGCTACAACAAATTCAGCACCTGTCGGGTGAGCACCAAACGCCTCTGCCAGTCCCTTTCCGACCCCGTGATTTTCTTGGTGATCCTTGCACACTTGTCCTGCACCGTCAACCTGCGGTCAGCAGCAATGTCGTTGCAACCATGATCGCTCCAAAACACCGCAGCGGCCAGAGACCCCACCCCCGCCTGCAACAGCAATTGCGGGGCATCCACCAGATTCACACCCAGCCTCCTGCCATACAGGGTGTAATTGCGTCTCCCCGTCAACTGAATGTACCCCCGCCCCCTGAAAACCCAACCATCACCGGGATGGACGTTCCCAAGCTCAGCCCGATTGCCGTACACCTTGTTGGCCAGGGCCTCAGGGTTCCTCTCGTAAGGCAAAGCCTCAGCCAGGCTTTTGAAGCGAGAAGGCCACACCTGCAAGATGCGCCTCGCTGTGTAAGACAGGTTCTCCTCTTTGGGAATCAGGCTGCTCTCCGCCATCAACTGCGCGACAAAGTGCGCCTGCTGGATCCTGTCATCAATCCCAAACTGCTTGCATGCCTGCGTGATTCTCCGGGACACTGCATCAGGCTGGGGAACTCTTTTGTTCAGGCGAACAATCACATCAGTTGTGATCACAGCAGTCACGCACCTTTCACCCCAAAACAAATTCAACTCCAAATCATTGTAATCCCACCCAAAACAAAATCCCATTGTAAGGGATTTCACGGATAGGCATTTCCCCATTGACAACCACAAAAAACTTTGAAAAGCAAAATGCGAATTAAAACCCGCACAGCAACCGTTAGAATCATCCACACCAAAGCCTAAAATGCCCTCCATTCACTGAAGGTGCAAAAGCCAGCGTCAACCACCCCTGATGGAAACCTTCACAGGTAAATATAATGAAGCATGCTGCTTCAAGCTCCGACCTCCGAACCCTCACCCATACGAATATCATTGCAAATCACCCTGCTGTCAGCCCTGCTGTTCATGGCCGTGCTCTCCATGTCCCTCCCAAGATCCCTCCAAGACACCCTGCAGGGCACAGGCATCACAGGCCCTTGCAGTGACTGCGGCATCACCCCTGCACAGGATGTTCCCTGCCATTTGTGCAGGGTGCTGCCCTCCAAGCCATACGCACTCAAATCAGATGACACGAAACCCTGTGCCACCTGCTGATCACACAGGCTCCAACCGGACCCCTGAAGCGACTTTGGTCTTGAAGCGCCCAAACCACAACACCTGAAAACCCTAGCATGGGTGCTGGCCATTACCTGCTTCAACGAAGCAGCACACCCTCACGACTTCTGGGACACCAATTGAGGCCTGCGCACCAGGCACCACAAGGATTCGGCCACCAAAGCCACATTTACACCACTTGCTTGCACCCGGCCCTCCACAATCAGTAACTGCACGTCCCTGAGGAGCACCCGCTCTTTCTCCCACAGTTCAGGCGAAATGATCACCTGTGCCCGCACAGGTCCATCTTCCAGCGCAAAAAAAGCCACCCCGCGAGCACTCGGCGGCCTCTGCTTGCTGATCACCCAACCAGCCGTCCTCACCCGGTCCCCGTCATTGAGGACCCTCAGGGGCAACACCTCCAGGCTTTGCAGTTCCGTCCGGTACAGGTCCATGATGTGCCGCCCTGATTCCGACGCCCGTTTGAACTGCATGTCCAGCAGGTGGGATTCACGCTCTGTCAAAGGAACCAATGCAGGCGTAGCCACCTCCGGCAAAAAAAGCGCCCCTCCCCCACCTCGGGTGGCCCCTTGCAGGGTTTTCAGCTGGTACAGGGCGTCCCGCCTGGAAAGCAGCAGATCAAACGCCCCTCCGAGGACCAGGGCCTCGTACTCCGAAGACTGCAAGGACACGCGGGTGTAAAAGTCCTGCAGGGAAGCAAACAGACCCCGGGTCCGTTCCAGCACAATGCGGGCCGGGCTGTCCTCTTGCAGCCCCTTCACTCCAGAGAGCCCAAACCGGATGCCCTGCACCGGTTTACCCCACAGGCCTTTTTTCACTTCCACCTGGAAGAGCACCTGGCTCTGATTGATGTCCAATGAAAGCACCTCCACCCCCCTTTTCAAGCACTCCTGGGTGATGGTCTGGCGCGAATACATCCCCGGCTCGTGGTTCAAGATTCCCACAAAATAAGCTGCGGAAAAAAACTCTTTCAGGTAAGCGGACACGTAAGCATGCTGCGCAAACGCCACTGCATGAGACTCCGCAAACCCATAGCCTCTGAAGGCTGCAATCATCGAAAACACCTGCTCGGCCAGATCTGGGCTCACTGGATGGTCTGACCCGGCATGCGTGGTCACCGCTTGCTCCACGAACTGTACTTTGAGGCTGGCCAGCTCTGTTTCATCCTCCCATGCTGAGAGTTTTTTGCGGTACCGGTCCGCCTGCAGCCAGCCCAGGCCTGCAAAATGCACGCAAATCCTCAGCACCTGCTCCTGGTACAGCACTGTGCCATACGTCCCCTGTAGGATGGGCGTGATGCTTGGGTGCAAATGAGGCACTTTTTCTTTGCCTGCCTTGCGTCTCAAATAAGGGTGCACAGTGTTCGACTGGATCGGTCCGGGACGAAAGAGGGCCACCTGATGGGCCAGTTCCGTCAAGTTTCGGGGCTGGTTTCTGGCCGACAACTGCATCTGCCCCGGGCTTTCAATCTGAAATGCCCCGATGTTGTCTCCCCGCGAAATGCGCCACCACACTTTAGGGTGGTCAGGAAGCCTTGCGGGATCCAGACGTTTGCCTTCCACCCGCTCAATCTCTGCAAGGGCATTCTCAATCGCCGAGAACATCCTCAGACCCAGCAGATCCAGTTTGATGAGTCCCAGGGTTTCGATGTCGTTCTTGTCAAATTCCAGGGTTCTGATGCCTCCAGACGATGTGCGCAGAGGACTGTAGTGAGACAGGGGTTCACGGGACAGCACCACCCCACCCGAATGTGGAGCGAGATGCCGCACAAAACCCCTTTCCATCCGAGACAGGATGTCCAGCAACACGGTCTTGGCAGGAGCATTTCCCAGAACCTCATCAAAAATCATGGCTGCTTTCTGGGCGTCACCGGGACGCAAATGCCGAAAATCCCGACCCAGCCGTTTGGTCAGGTCAGCGGCCTGCTGCTGCGGCAACCCCAGGGCACGGGCCAGATCCTGCACTGCACTGGGCAAGCGGTAAGTGATCCTGTTGCAAACCATGGCCTCTTTGCCCACCTCGCCAAACCGTTTTTCCACCCAGGCCAGGACCTCTCTGCGTCTGCTGCTGGAAATGTCGATGTCTACGTCAGGCATGGCCTTTTTCTCCCCATGCAGAAAACGCTCGAACAGCAAGCCATGTTTGATGGGATCCACCTGGGTGATGCCCAGAACAAAACACAACACACTCCCAGCTGCACTGCCCCGACCTGCAGCCAGGATGCCATTTTCTCGACAATAGTCTGAAACTTCAGTGGCCAGCAGGAAAAAATTCTCCAGGCCGTGCTGGCGCACAATGCCCAGCTCGTAAGTCAGGCGCTGGTCTGCCTGAGTCAAAAGTTGAGGGGGATAACGTTCTTCCAGGCCCTGGTAGGCCCGCATCATCAAGTACAGGTGAGGGCTGAAATTTGGCGGCAAAGATGCATCTGCTGGCGTCAATCGGTCCGGCAGGAGGTCAAAACTGCACATCTGGGCCAGACGATTGGCGGTCCAGATGGCCTCAGGGTACGGGAGGCGCTGCAGAAAGTGCTCCCAGGGCTGGATGCACTGCGCGCCATTCACGGGCCGGAGTTCGTGCGGCTGGTCAATTTGGGTACCCAGCCTCGCGCACACCAGCGCATCATAGAGGGGCCACTGGTCCTCACTTGCATAGCGGATCTCAGGGGCAGCCACGCACGGTAACCCTTCCTCTCGGGCAAGCTGGACCATGCGCTGTGCCATCCGGTCATCCCCGTGGCACAGGTCATGCCAGAGCTGCAGGAACAGATGGCCATCCACAAGTCCTTTCAGGTGCTG
The DNA here is from genome assembly GCF_014646895.1 of Deinococcus roseus. Classification (NCBI taxonomy): domain Bacteria; kingdom Thermotogati; phylum Deinococcota; class Deinococci; order Deinococcales; family Deinococcaceae; genus Deinococcus; species Deinococcus roseus. Next base: position 43,764 of record NZ_BMOD01000018.1, on the reverse strand, counting down.
GAGCCACAGTCTGGCCCTGTGAAAGTCACCTTGCAATAAAAGTCCTCCCAGCAAACCCCGCCTTCCTCCCGTCAGCACCTCAAAAGGCTGCAATTGGACAGGTTGCACGTGACCCTGTTCATTCTGCAAGGTGATCAGGTCATTGAGTTGGGCATAACCCGCTCGGTCCTGGCACAGCACCACCACGGCACCGGTGAGGGTCTGGCCGAGGAGTTCCACCTGCACCTGCAGGGTTTGTCCGAGGATCGGGCGCAGCCCGTGCTCCTGGCAGGCCTCCATCAGTTCCACTGCCCCACCCATGCACGCTTCATCAATCAGTGCGATGTGGGTGTACCCGAACTTCTTGGCGGTCTCGACCAACCTTCTGGGGCTGCTGGTGCCTGCACCGAGGGAGAAAAAGGAGTGGCAGAAAACCACATTCAGTCTTGAATCGCGCTCAGGGTCCACGTCAAAACCTCCTCGTAGACTTCCAGCAGTGTGTTTTCACGGGTCCTGAGCAAGTAGTAATTGCGGGGGTACTCTCCACGCCACCACCGGCCTCCGGCCCTCCAGTGCTCCACGGTGCGGACGATCACGTAAGCCCGGTTCTCGGTGGTGACCCGGCTGATGCGGCCCTCACGGGTTTCCACATGGGCGACTTGCATGACCATCCGCATGTCACTCCTCCTCATCGAAAGGCAACTTGCGGAACCGCTGGTCTCTGGCCTGGGAGTACGGGTCATGAATCTGGTAATGGAACATCGCCCCCGCGAACCTCTGGTGCACGAGCTTCACGGCGTCCATGGAAGAGGGTTTCTGTTGAAACAGGCTTTTTTGTTCGCCCAGCTGGTAGAGGTCCAGGAGCCGGACTTCGAGTTTCTCCACCCCGAACTGCAGGGCAAATGAATCGTCGAGGGCAAGGCGCATCAGGTGCTGCAAGGTCGGTGGTTTCTGGATGGGGTCTTTGACGTTCCGGGACGCCCACAGGTTCCCAATCGGTGTCCCGGCAGTGAGCACCAGTTTTCGGGGGTGCAGGCCCGAGAGTTTCTTGAAGAGGTGCTCGCTGAGCAGTTTCAGGGCGGGATCGATTTTGAAGGGCTCCTGTTCGGGTTCATCAAAGAAGAACTTGCTGATCACCTCTCTTGGCAGGTTGTACCGGGCCACCCACACGTTTTTCTCGAAGAAAAGCGCCAGGATGGGTTTTGCCTCTGTGCCGAAGTAATGCTGGATCTGTTTGCGGCTCCAGTTTTTTAAATCTGCCAGGGTGGTCACCCCGAGCCACATCAGGCGTTCCAGGGTGCCCTGTTTCAGCCCCAGTGCCGAAAGCGAAGTGATCGGCACCTCCTGACAGAAGAGATCGAAATCCAGCACCATGCGGACTTTGCTTTTGGTGGCCACGGTGGCAGCCATCAGGGCCTGCTCGCGGGTCTGACCCACCCCGACCGGGCAGCCGAACTGGTGCTGGATCTGGTGGGCGTCATACTCACTGGCCGTGAGGAGGCACATCCCCTCCTTGAGGCTTTCCACGTTGGGGCTGAACTGGAACATCTGGAGTAAGAAGTCCTGCCACTGCTGGGTGAGTTCCACACTGGTGTCCTGCACGATTCTTGCTTCTGGGGCTTTCAGCCTCACTGCCGATTCCGGCATGCCTTTCACCACCCCGAGGGCTGCGGCTTTTTCGCAATGGTGCACCACCCGCCCGTCTCTCAGGGAGACTTTCACGTCACGTTCTGGGAGGTTGTGAAATGCAAAGGGAATGAAGTGAATGGCAAGAATCGGCATGGTGCACCTCTCTGAAACAAAAGTGACCCCTTCCAGCAGGGGTGTGCCTCTGGGAGGTTCGGTGTGATGGGGTGTCAATTCAACTGTGGCGGTTTTTTCTGGGGGGTTTGCCGCCCATGCGGCCAATCAACTGCCCTTGCAAGGCCACGTCTTCTTTGCGGTAACGCATGGGTTCCATGGTGGGGTTCTCGCTGACCAGCACCACCTCATCTGCCTCCATGTACCAGCGCTTCAGAGTGACAAGGTTGTCGCTTTTGATCAGGACCACTGCAATTTCCCCTTCTGGAATTTCTGTTCCTGGCCGGACCACCACCATGTCTCCTGGGTAGATCCCCACCCCGATCATGCTGTTGCCTTGGACTTTAAGCAGGAAATCGCCTTCTCGGGCGTCAAAAAAATCCGAGAGGCGGCTCATGAAGCCCTGGTTGTGATCGCTGGGCGTGAGGGGGAATCCTGCGGCGATCTGTCCGGCGATGGGGAGCGCCCCGAGGCCGAGCTCTCTTTCTGCCTTCTCGGAGATGGTGAGGGTGGCACTGCGGTCGGTGAGGCGGTGCACAGTGATGTAACCCATTTCTTCGAGGGCCTGGATGTGCTGGTGCATGGCCTGTGGGGTTTTTTTCATGGCCCGGGCGAGGTCTGCGGAGGTGACGGGACCTTTTTGGGAGAGTTTGAGTAAGCAGGTGAGTATTTCTTTGCGTTTCTCCGTGATTTTGGGAGGCATATTTCGACACTACTTGATAGGTATCAAGCTGTCAAGTATAGTGACTTATGGCACAGCAAAAACGTCTGTTTGCACCCCAAGTGCAGCAGACGGTGGTTCTTTTGACCTGTTTTCTGGAGGCGAACACATGTGCGGACGCATCAACGGAACAAGTGATGGAAACTTCATCTGGGATGTCACCTACCTGGACCCCTGGACGTTCAGTGGGGAACTTCGCCCCACCGATCCCTACCCGATCATCCGCAAAAGACCGGGAACGGATGAACTTGAAGCCCTCTCTGCCAGGTGGGGGTTGATTCCTTCGTTCTGCAAAGGCGAGGAGGACCTCAAAAAGTTCAAGCACACCTTCAACGCCAGAAGTGAGACTGCCCACACCCTGCCCAGCTACAGAAAACCCTTCCAGTCACAAAGGGCGCTGATCCAGGTGGGGTCCTTCACAGAATTTGAACTGGTAGGGAAACGTAAATTGCCCGTGCAGTTCAGCAGTTCCTCGGGTGGTCCCCTGATTCTGGCAGGGCTGTGGGATTACTGGCAGTCCAGTCAGGGCCTGGTGCACTCCTTCACCATATTGACCTGCAACCCCTGCCCACCAGTGGCAAAATATCATGACAGGATGCCCTGTGTCCTTGGGCGTCTGGGGGCGGAACAGTGGCTGCAGAACCGTTCCATCTCCCAGTTGCAGACCCTCCTGAAACCCTGCCCTGCGTCCTGGCTCGCTGTGACCCGCTCGGAGCAGAAGCTGGCGGTGGTGTGATGGACAGGGCCATTGTCCTGAAGTTTGCACGGCCTGCCAAGGTTCCCGAGCTGGTGAAAGGCAAACGGGTGGGGATGCGCAGCCCGGTCAGCGATGAGGTCTTGATGTCTGCGCTGGAGAGGCAGGTGCTGCCGGTGTTTCAACGGCATTTCCCCAACACCGAGATCCTGATTGAGGTGTCCAACACCAGCAAGCACCTCATCCGGGGTTTTGTGGGGCCAGACGAGAAGCAGGCCCGGGAGTCCATTCCAATGTTGCTGGAGAGCGTGATGGAAGAATTCAATCCGGCAGAAGAATGACCTCTCACAGTTACTTTCACCTCAGCTGGATAGATTGAACCATGGATTTTCAGGTTTTCGGAGAAAGGCTGTCTGTCACTGTGCTGGAACAAGATGACCGCCTGAAACTCCTGACTGGCGTCCAGCAAACACAGACCCTGCTGGATGCTTTCGATGTGCAGGAATTGGTGTGGGTGGATGGCTTCTGTTGCCAGATTGTCCTGTTGGAGTACACAGAATGGAAGGCAACTGGCTTCTTGCATGGCATTTACCTGGTGGACCTTGTTCTGGAAGTGGTCGGAGAAGAAGCCTGAGCGGGGACTGGATTCAGAGCCCTCTTCCTTACCATAAGAGCAGAGGGGCAATGACGACAAGCCAGGGTTGAATGTTTCGAAAGAATCAGGCATGCGTGCAGACCTGGTATGGATTTACTGGCAAGTCACCAAAGGGAGGGAACAAAAGCGCTTCCTGGCGGTCAAGTAGGCCCACACTGGGTAAGTGAAATCCCGGTCTATTCCACCTTCCAGCAACTCGCTGTTGGCCCCAGCAGCCAGCGCATATGATTTGGTCATCACTGTGAGATAGTGAGACCCATCTTTGAACGCGGTTTTCAGCAAATACGCGTTTTTCAAGGGGCCAGCCGTAATCTGGTAACCCAGGGTCTCTCTGCCGATGTCGTATCCCTCAAAGACGCGAAACAAAGGGATTTTCTTCAAACCGACGTTCTTGACATGGTATTTGGAATTCTCAAGGGACAGCTTCCATGCATTCATGTTGCTCTGCAGTTTCCGCAAGATGAGATCATCGTGTTTTCCTGTTTTCCACCCCCACTCGTAGGTGGGGGTGCGCATGTTTTCGATGCTGCCATCAGCAGGGATCCAGTGCCATTGGGGTTTGAATTTCTCAGGATTCTGGATCAGGTTGTACAGGGTCGTGTCGTACTGCACCGCCAGACTGGTCCCACTGACCATCAGGAAGAACCCAAGGAGTCGTTTCATAAACTCAGGTTAGCACCTGTTTTTCTGGTCTGGAGACAGGCAACAGTGGCCTGACCTTTTCCCGTGTGGCTGAAGTGCATCACCCACCCAGATCTTGACCCAAATCGGCATCCTGATCTTCATGGTCCGCCTCCCTCAAGTACGACTCGGCCAACCTGTCCAAAATATCGGCTGTTCTGGGATGGGTCGCCCTGCAGTGATTTGCCCTCTGTTGATAACGTGCTGCCAATTGACGTTCCTGTTCACCGCCGTCCGTCAAACCCCGCACAGTGACGCCTCTGTTTCTATTAACGGCGGAGTGTAAGAATTGGTCCAGCAAGGTTTCAGGCCAGAACTCGATGGCATCCCGCACCGCCTCATGGGGCCATGAACCATCTGCCCCATAAGGAGACCTGGCCAGCACCCTGGCCAGTTCCAGTGTGGCTGGCTTTAACCTGTTTTTCTCTGTTGCCAACTGAAGCACCCTCTTGACCCAGGCTGTAAATGCCTCTGCATCAAGGTCACTCACCTCAGGATCTTCTGAGCGGCATGGAAAACCCATCCATGCCAAAAGCAACTCTCGGCTCTGTTTTACCTTGCGCTGCCTGTCCTCTGTGACTTCTCCTGGCTGCTCACCATCTGGCAAGTAAATATAGGAAATCAGTTCCACAAAGAAATCAGGGCTCTCTCTTAACCATGCTTGCAGTGTAGCTGGAGGTTCATCATGACGAGAAAAAAATGGCAGGAAGAACCACTCCAGAGCTGCAAGTCGTCCCAAATCCACCTTTTTGCTGTCAAAAAGGCGACGCAGCAAACCACCAAGGTGGAAGGAGATGCTGTCAAGCACACCAGGTTCTGGTTGCCAATTAAAGGCTCTGGAAGCCTCCAAGAAACCGAGGATTTGCTCTTCGGTCAGGCCCCCTTCACGAGGACTCCTCACCAGCATGGAAAGGGCTGCCACGGCCCGGTTGTGGTTCAAGAATTCCTGCACCGCCCGGGCTTCATCGACGGTCTCAATGTTCCAGGGCGAGAGTTTGGCCCAGTAGAGGTTTTTGGTGTCCTGACCCAAATGATCCACAAAATCCCAGGTTTCAGCATTTCTGGGCAGCACCAGAGCAAATGACACCTGTTGTGAAACGGTCCAGGACTGCACCTGTTTGGTTTTCAACTGGTCCAGCCATTGTTGTCCTTTAAGCTGGAATCGCCCAATCAGGAATCCTCTGGCCAGGTCATCGAGTTTGGAGTCACTGTTTCCGAGGTATTGATCCAGGAAACCCAGTTCATTCGGTTCCTCTGTCATCACCTCCAAAAGTCCCAGCAGTTCACCAATCCGAATGGCATTGGCCGTATGCTCTGACAATGTCAGCACACCGACCAGGCCAGATTCTTCATAAATTGTCTGTATGGCTGTCTGTTGATGTGTGTTAAGTGCAGCCCAATAGCTGTCCTGGTTGTACCGGGATACCCCTGGTATGTCAGGGAGAGACTCAAACCATTTGGTGTGCCTGAGTATTGGATCAATGTTGAGGTGGTTTTCCAGGGCGCGCAATCGCTCTTCCAGCTGGGATGTGAATGGTGATGGGTCCTGTTCCTGCTGGAGGCTGAGCAGAAAACCCACGGTGTCCAGCATTTGTCGACGCACCAAAACGAAGACTGAAGGATCAAGCTGAAGCATCTCATCCAATACCTGCTGGAACTGGTTGTGAGACAGCACACGAAAACCATCCAGCAGAAAAGCGAACCCACTGGGATCCAGACGGGCATCTGCAACAACGAGATCGAAAATCTGCTGTTGGTAAAGGCGCACTTCCTCCATGGTTGCCTGCGGGTACTCGTCAGGAAAATCCAGCCGGTAGCGAGGAACCCCTGGACCCATCCACATGCCTCTGTGTCCTGGCATGAGCTGCTGGGTGAGACGACGTCCCAGGGCAGGATCCTGGTCACGGACCCGGGCCAGTGCAGCAAGACGGGCGTTCACTGGAGCAGTTGTGATTGGGCGAAACGCATCGAGGATGTTCAGCAGGCTGTTCACGGGTCGATTTTGTTGTTGCTCAGGCAGGTTATCAAAGGCATGGAGTTTCACCAGCACCTGCACCACCCGCTGCAGCAATGCTGGATCCCAGGCCAACAGGTCCACTGCAAAGAGCAGGTAAACATGAGGGGAAGTCCCAAAATGGCGCACTTGAAACAAATGTTCCATGTTGTCAGGAAGCCTCAACTGGGCCTCTAGAGCATCCAGAAACGCCCTGGGGGCAGCTTCAGCCAGACGTGTCAGCAACGCACCATGGTGCGCCCAGGTGGTCCAGTTGGCAGGCGCACCCAAAACAGTGGTCACCACCCTGTTCGCCACGGACTGCAAATTCAGATGACGGGTGGCTGCATCTGCGTGGTGGGCCGCCAGCAAAGCAAGGGTGTCGGTGATTCCGTGTTTCAGCAAACCAGAAGCCTCTGGATCATCCGCTTCGGGTGACGCCTCACCTTCCCCTTCTGCGGCCACGGGTGAATGCGCAAGGGCCTGTTTGGCGACACGCTCGAATGCCGACAGGTGATAAGAGGTGAACACCGACCCCAGCAGGGTCCAGGCATCCTCTGGAGCGGTCACCAGCCAAGTGTTGCCTATCCTCCGGAAGGGCGCATCAACGGTTCTGGACCAGCGGGTGATGGTGCCCAACAAAGTGGAATAGGGCAATCCAGTCAACTCGGCCATCAGCTGTTGATCCGGTTCGTGATCATCCACCCAGGATCCAGCGAGCAGAGCGGCGATGGGAAAATCCTGTTGTGTCGGGCTTGCCCAAGAAGGCACCTGAACTTCAGGAGACACGGCCAGTTTGCGCCGGAGGGCCAACAAACTGCGCCTTCCCAGATTTGCGAGGATTCCCGTCTGGGTTTCAGGCACGCCCATCTGGGTCAGTGCGTCATGAATGGCGTCCAATTTGGGCCGGGGCAGCTCAATACAGTCCCCTCTGACCACTTCGGTTGCCCCCAATGGAATCACCACATGGTGGCCGTTGGTGTTTGCTGCCCTGCTTCCCCTGCGGTCTGAAAACAGAGGAATCAGGACTTTGGGGGAAGGGGCATCGACCAGGATGTCCCAGGCTTCTCTGGTGGGCACAACCATGGTGCGGCTCAGCAAGAGTTCCTGCTGGGCCGCTGGAACCGTTTTGCAGGTGGCGGCCAGGAAAGCAATGGCCTCTTCCGTCGATTCAGCCTGCACAGATATGGTGTCTGGTTCGCCTCTCAGAAATTCCAACAGTTGCTCCTGCTGTTCGTTTCGTCCCCCCACCACCAGCTCTGGCTGGGTTTCTGGTTCGGTGACCAGTGCGTAGTCGATCCAGAAGCGTTTGAGGTTTTGTGCTCCTGCCATCTGCAGTTGTCTGCGCAGCTCTTGAAGCATCTGTTGCACGTCCTCGGCATTGAGGCCGTGGTAAATGTTCATGTTGTTGTTGTCGCCCTGTTGCAAGTTGGTGGGACCATTGATCTGGTTGAAAGTGCCTGGTGCCTGGACCATGTGACCCTGCTGGACCTGTTGCCGTCCAGTGTCGGTGATTTGGACGGAGGCACCATCGACACTGGTGGTGTGCACCAGACCAGCGTCCGCAAGGGTCTTGATTGCTTGTTCCATGTCTTCCACAGCAACGTTCAGGGCTGCAGCCACTTGTGTGTGGGACATGGATCTGCTCATGTCAGTGCGGTTGTGTTCAGCAAGGTGCTGAAGCACCTGGTTTTGCAATTCAGATTGATTCATCTTGTGCATCCTTTTCTTGATGGTACAAACAGGTGTTTACTCGTTCTGGTCAGCGTTATCTGTGGAAATCAACATCAGGGGATCCTGTCCCTGTTGCAGGTAAGCGGTCTGAAAGAAGTTGTTCTGGATCGTGGGGCGTTCAAAGAAACGGGTGGGTTTCTCTGGGTTTTCCACGATGGTTTCAATTTCATCAATGCCGTATTGGGTCATCTGCACCAGGTAACCCCGCATGGGTTGAAGGCGCACGATCTGGATGAGGCCCTTGTCATTCAGGTACAGCATGATGTTTTCCAGGCGCTGAAAATCCAGTCCGTGCTCAGGCCACTCCTGCGGAACCTGAGCTTGCCTGTGACCGGAGATGATGGTGTCCCGGTAGATGGTTTGCAGCACTAGCAGGCGTCTGGCCTGTTCTTGTTTCACAAATTCGAGGTTGTCCATGATCCCTCCTTGGAAGGGTGGATTTGCGGGGGTGGCTTCTGGTCTCAAAGTCCCGGGAGGGCCGAACCTGACCATTTTTTCAACAACGCCCGGAGTTCCTGGAGCGCTTCTTCACGCCGGGCAGGCATGCGGGCATGCACGGTGAGGGTTTCCACCTGCAGTGGATCAATGCTTCCCTCTTCCAGACCATCCCACAGCATCTGCAGTTCTCGGGTGCCGAGGTCTTTCTCAAAGGGTTGAAGCAGGAATTTCATGGTTTTCAGGTCCGGGACCACCACGGGAAGAGGCTCAGGTTCGCTGGGTGCAGCTCTGGGAACGTCCAGGGTGCGCACTGCTGGTGGGCTCTCCTGGGGCATGCTGTAATCCGCTGGATTCTGGATAATGCGAATCAAGAGCCCAGCGCGGTTTTCCACAGGGTAACCTTCAGTGATCAGTTGCTTGAGGCGCTGCAGGCTCGGGTTGATGCGCTCAGGGTATTTGCTCACCAGATTCTGGGCCACCCCGGGGAACACCCCATGGCTTTTGAGCAAATCCACCAGCTGCTGGTCCACCACCCGCTCGAACCTGGGATGGAACAGGTACTCCAGGGTTTGTTTCTGGCCTCTCCCACTGTAGTTGACTTCACGCAGGTAGCCGATTCCGATCAGCTCCTGGTGAGCGTTTTCCAGGGCACGGCGAATCAGTTTGGGCACATCGGTGCTGAGTTTGCAGTCCCTTGCCCAGTCCATCAGGTTGTAGTGCAGTTCATCCACAATGACCTGTGGATTCATGGGGTCACGGCGTCGGGCTTCCAGCAGGCGGTACAGGGCGCGGCTGGTGGGTTGCTCCAGTGCCCGGAGGGCGGCTTCCGGAGCGAGCAGCATGTAACCGGCCTGCACACTGTGCACCACCTCCTGGGGGAGTTTGATGCGGATCACGCTGCGGGATGAGAGGTCGTTGCCATGCTCGGTTTCTTCGGTGATGAACTGCAGTTTCTCGATGTGCTGAAACGACAGGGTTTCCCACATGCGTTTTTTGTGGTTGCGCCAGGATTTTTTCAGGTAATACTGGGTTTGAAGGAGCCTGCGGAGGCTTTCGTGCAAACTCTGGTAGCTGTGTTTGCTGTCCACCCTGCCTGCCGTGCGGATGATCTCATAAGCGGTGGTGGTGAGCACCCCGTCTTCATTGGCCCCCTTCTGGACAAACAGGTGCACGATGGCGTTGTAGAAATCCGAATCCAGACCGTGGGGAACGCCGAGGTCCTGGTGCCCTTTGCATTCCAGGGAAGCTTCTTCACCATCGAGTTCGAAGGTGTATTCCCATTCCACAAAGGTTTTCTCAATTTGGCGCTGGATGCTGATCAGGGCCAGCCGCACAATGTTGAGTTCGTGGTATTGGGAGATCCCTGGGGTGGGTTTGTGGGGTTTCACTGGCTTGGTGGCCCGCATGGTGTTGATCTTAGCATGGATGGAAATTGCGTTTGGTACAGGTTTAACGGGCTTTTGATTTTTGCTGCCTGGGGTGATTGATGATCTTTTTAAAGAAGGAAAAGAATAAAAACTGATTCTGATGATCTACTTTCATACCTTTGCAGAGCAAGGTTGTGCAGAACATGCTTTTTTTGGGTTTTGGTGCAGGTTTAACGGGCGTTTTGGTACAGGTTTAACGGCACCAATGGAACACGTTTAACGGGAGTGGACACAAAAATGGTGCAGGTTTAACGGGCGTTTTGGTACAGGTTTAACGGCACCAATGGAACACGTTTAACGGGAGTGTTAGTTCTATCAAAGTGGCAAAAGCCTTCCAAATGGGACAGGTTTAACGGGCTTTCTCCAACACAATGGGACAGGTTTAACGGGTCTGACCCAAAGCAAGAAAATGCTGCGCCTGGAGGTCTGTTTTGGACAGGAATTCCTTAACAAGGCTTTGAAATGGGACAGGTTTAACGGTAGTCCAAAAACAGCCTGTTCTAAATTATTCGATATTGTATTTCTTAGACTTTTGTATTAAAGTCTAAGAAGATGAACATGAAGGACCCCAAACACCTGCAGCTGGGACCCATCGCCCAGCACCATCTGGAACAGCTCCAGATGCTCACCGGATCCAGCCAGAGTGCCATTGTTGAGCAGGCCCTGGCCTTCTACCACCTCAGCTTCAACCCTCTGGCCATGAAAAGCCTCCAGTTGGACGAGGCGCCCCTTGTGGAGAAAGGACCGCGCTCGAAGTACGATCCCATCGGTGAACACCTCAGGAACCTCACCGCAACGCGTACCACCCTGAGCTTTGAGCAAATCGAGGACCTGATTCACCGTAAACTGCCGGACTCTGCCCGCACCCACCGGGCCTGGTGGTCCAACAGTGGCCAGCCCCACTCCAGAATCTGGGTGGACGCCGGGTGGGAAGTGGACACCGTGAATTTCACTCAAGAAACCGTGACTTTCCAGAGGAAACCACAGGAGGAAAACCCATGAACATCGACCAGATGGAACGTGTTGTGCGGCTCAGGCTCAAACACCATGAAGGAGAAACCTTCCAGCAGGTGCGGGGCCAGAGTTTCACCTACATCCTCAAAGGGGAGACCCTGGTTCCCTCCACCACCGAGTGGAACATTGCCCCGAGTCAGGTGCGCAAAGCCCTGGAGTTGATGCCCGTGAGAACCGTCAGTGAACTGACCGGGCTGCAGGCCCCCTCCTACCTGTTTGCCCTCTTGATGGACCCGCGAATCCGGCAAGGCCTGTACTGAAACGACAGGAAAAGCGCAAGGTTCAAAGAGGGTCTGATGTCCCTTCCAGCCAGGGGTACTGGGTCAGGAAATACACCTCCCGGTACACCTGAAGTTGTCTGGCTCGCTCCTGGGGTCGAATGTTGTAATTCCGTGCACTGGGGTGCCCCACCTCAAACACCCGGTACCTGGCCTGGATTTCCTCAGGCAGCAAGGTCCAGCCTTTCTGGGCGGTCCCACCATGCAGAATGACCACCTTCAGATCAGGCAAAAGAAAAAGAAGCTCCTGCAACTCTTGAACTCCGATCCTCACTTCCGCTCTGGTGGGCGGCTCCTGACTCGCCTTGTGCCAGGGGACCACGTTCCAGCACATCACCTGATCCCGAGAGAGTTCACTTTCTTTGAGGGCAGTGAACACATTCCGGGCTGTCTGGTCGTGGTTGTCACAGGAGATGAATCCGCTGCCTCTGGCTGCAGAGGCCCGGTTCCCAGGGTCACTGAGCAAGAGGAGCACCTGGGTGTGGATGCCTCCGGAGAGGGGATCAAAAAGAGGCAGGTGCACTTCAGGCGTTTGCAACTGCTTCGCCAGACTTTCCTTTCTGGACTCCAGCCACTGCAAGAGGGGCTGAATGTGTGGCAGGTCCAACATCTTCAGGCGGGCGGCCACCTCCTCCAGGTCCCGCAGGGCGTAAGGGGTTTGAGGAAAAGGGCGCATGATGCCAGTGTAACCCTGTTCTTTTTTGCCTGCTCTTGTCTGGTGTGGGTTGAAAACACGCTGGGATTCTTCTCCCAGAGGGATCTTTTGCTGGAAGACCGCACTTTACTCAGCTGGCAGACGATGGCCTCCGTGAAGTGTTCTTGCGTACCATGAAGGCATGACCTCCACCCCTTCCCCTTTGATTGTTGCGCAAGGCAGAGCTAAGCAACTGCACCAGTTGCTCATCGGCGGGGAAGGTCACCTGATCCATCGGTTCTTGAAGGTGCAGACAGCCAAAGCCCGCACCAAGGATGTTCTGGTGCTCTCCATTTTGGACGAACAGGAAGCCCTCTTGCTGTCCCTGATGCAGGTGTACCTGCAAGAGATCATTGACCAGTCGGCCCTGGATCCCAGCCAGTGGATTTACCCGATCAGAGACCACCATTCGGGTCTCTGGAAGGTCTTTCAGGCCCGGCCCACTTCCAGGATCTTCAGGCATCTGGATCAGCTGAAGCAACACACCAAAAAGTGATGGGATTAAACCCTGCGCGAACACTTCAAGGGTAAGCCTTCTTGCGTCCACAACCTTGAATTTCCCTACTCAGGGCACCGTTGATGGCATGTTCCCTTTCAGGAGGCAGGATCAATCAAAGAGTGGGCCTGCAATGGTGGCCAGTGAAGCTTTCAGTTCAGCAACACAGGCCTCTTTTTTCTTCTGGGCTGCTGCCAGGGTGAGGTCCATTTTGAGCTGACCGGCCAGCAACGCACCCGACAGGCAAGCTGCTTTCAGCTGGTCTTTTTCGGCTTTGGTCAGCTGGGTTTTCAGCATCATGTTCAAGAACGCTTCGCAGGCCTGGTATTGCTGCTCCGGAGGCAAAGCCATCAACCGCAGGTGTTCCTGCTCTTCCAGGGAAGCGGCTTTCACTTCTGCTTGCTGCACAGCTTTCTTCAGGTCTTCTTTCGCAGCAAGGTTCGGCACATCCACCGTCTTGCTGGGTTTGGCGTACTTGTTTTCGTTTTTGAGGTAGTCCACGATCATGCCCGCCTGGTTTTTGACCGCAAACCCACCCGCTTTGCGTTCCTTGACGAAAGCAATGGCCTCTTCGACCCGATCCGGGTGGTTGCGGGCCATCGCTGCAGCCACTTCCGGAGCCAGACCATGAACTTCCAGCAGTTTCACCAGGGCGTAATCCGGGGCGTCTTCGGACTGAAACTCATACTCGATGGTTTGTTTCTTTCCCAGCCCGTGGAAGGTCACGTTTTTCAGGTAGTTGGCGGCAATCAGCTCTTCGTGGGGTGGTCCCAGCACGCGCCGGACCATGTCCGCACGGTCGCTCATGATGCCGCAGGCCTGCTGCCAGTTCTGCAGGGAGACGGTGAGGCGCGTCAGTCGGGTGCCGTCCGGCTGGGTGCGGTGCCCTTCGAGCAGCCGGAACAGGGAGCGGGAAGGGGGTTGCTCCAGCTGGTGGAGGATTTTGGAGGCCAGGGTGACGGTGTACCCGTCCCGGATGTTCTGGGCCAGCTGGTCGCTCAGTTTGATGCTGAGGGTGGTGTGGTCCTGCAGGCCGGGAATCACTTCATCCACGTCTTTGCTGGGGTCGCGGTGTTTGACCCGTTCAAAGAAGCGCATGGTGTCCGAATCCCAGCGCCGGGTGCTTTCTGCGTAGTCGTACCAGCCTTCTTCCACCACAAATCCAGTGGCCCACAATCGGGTCAGGCTTTCTTTGGCGCGCTCGTAGTTGATGCCGTTGTCGGGGAGTCCGGCGACCAACAGGACTTCGTACATGGAGGTGTGCAGCCAGTTGTGCTCAGGGCAACCCTGGCGGTAAAACAGGGTCTCCACGGCGGAGTGGATGTCACCGTCAATGCCGTGGGGCCGTCCTTCTGGGGTGTAAGCGGTGAGTTTGAAATCCCGGTTTTCCACCTGGTAGACCAGTTCCCACTTGACCTGGTTGGACGCCACCCGGGTTTGGATGCTGATCACGGCAAACCGGGCAATGTTGCGTTCTTCTTTGCGGTCAAGGTGTTTGTTGCGGTCTTTTTCCATGTTGTTGTTTTTCTTAACTTAGATAATACAAAAAGATCAACAACAAGACCCCTGTTCTGGGTGCATGCAGCACGGCATTTTTTTAAGAAACACCGCAAAGGTATCGGTACTCCAGGGGTGTTTTGACGCAAAGGTATCGGTACTCCAGAAGCGTTTCACCGCAAAGGTATCGGCCAGGGTCCAAAAACCTCCTGTCCCACGAGTTTTTGTGTGCCAGAGGGGTTGAATTGCTTTTTGACGCAAAGGTATCGGGGGTGGGGTGCGCGGAAAACACCGCAAAAGTATCGGAGCTTTCAGGGAAATGCCGCAAAGGTATCGGTACTTTTGGCCTTTTTGACCCGGAAAAATTGTGTTTCCCACACGGGGATTTTTTTGTGACTCAAATTGCACCGCAAAGGTATCGGTAGGGGAGTGGAGGAAAACACCAGGAAAACCCCGCAAAGGTATCGGTATTGGAAGTGTTTCCAGGGGTGTGGTGAGCCATAAACCACCCTTTTAGGGTGTTTTATGCGACGACGAAAGGGGAGTATGCATGACACCTGTCTCAAAAAAACCTGTGCTGAACGAAGCTCATTGGTTTTGCCGCAAAGGTATCGGTGCCCATGGGAAACCACAATGCCGCAAAGGTATCGGGAGTAAAAAGGCCGGATTTTACCGCAAAGGTATCGGGAATTTAGCTGGGACTGCATTGTCACCGAGCCATGCTCCTGCATTCTGGACTGGCCTGAATGCTCTGATGGGTGTGGGGAGGTTTTCCAGCACCCTGGTGCATCCTTCCCACACCGCAAAGGTATCGGCATGCGCTGGTCGGCGTTGGAGAGCCAAAACTTGCAGGTCTTGAACAAAGCACCGCAAAAGTATCGGTACCTGGGAAGGCGAAAACCACACAAAGGTATCCCTATTTGACCCGTGAAGGGGAGATCCCAAGAGAAAAGCGACCAGTCGAAACCAGTCGCCTTTTTGGTCTAGAGGACAGGATTTGAACCTGCAACCTGAGCGTCCCAAACGCCCTGCGCTGCCACTTGCGCTACCCCCAGGTGACTTCAGGATAGCGGGAATGAGCTTGTTCTGGATGCGGTTTTTGGCTTACGTCACCTGGCGTGCACACTGAGCCAGCTGTTGGGGTGAGGTATTACAGGTCTGCCCGTGCTTTCCACTGCTGAATCAGATGAATCAAGTTCGCCCGGTGCTCTGGAGCCAATTTCATCCGCACTCCCAGTTCCTCCACAAGAAACAGGGTGAAAGCTTCACGGTTCAGGGTGCTGTCCAGTTCACTCAGGATCACCTGAAGCACATCAAACCTGTAGGGTCCGCTGTGGGCATCCAACCACAAGGCTTTCAGGCCTTCAACCACCCACCCCAGCATCTGCTCGTGGTTCGCATGTGGGCTCTTGAACTCATTGAGGGCTGCAGAAACAAGGGTGTCACCTGCACGGTAGGGTCTGCTGATCACCCGCATCAGCAGGTTCTCGGTCATCTTCACCCTGCGAATGTTTCGACTGAGCAACCCTTCTGCAATGGACTCATAAGCGGCCAGATCGAAGCGTCCCTGCAACAACAACGCTGCCAGGGCATCCACTGTGCTCGTGGCCAGAATGGGAGGTCCCTGCAGGTTGCCTTTCAACACATGATTCTTGAGGTGAACATCCTCGGTGTAGAGGGAAAAACCGTTTGCTTCAGCTGCCATCACCGTGCTCCAGGTTTCAACACCCAGGGGGATGGATTTCAGACGCTGCTGGTTGCGCTCAGAGTTGATGGAGGGTACCGTCACAACCTGAGTCCGCTCCACGAACTGCAGAATCTCTCGCAAGGCCTTCAGCCGTTGTGGTCCACTGAGATGATCTTGCGCACCTGGATGCAGGAGGTGGTTCACGTTCCCTGGGTCCGCATCGAGCTTGTGGATTTCATGCAGTACGGCAGTGTGAACCTGGACGGTGACATGACGCTGGGGCCACCACTGCTCTGCCTGCGTCAGCAACCCCAATCGCTGCAACAGCACCAGGGCACTGACATCAAACACCACTGCATCTGCCTGCAGGGTCTTCTCAGCCGCTTCCAGTTCGGCTTTGTTTCTCAGAGAGCTCGTGAGGGCCACAGGAGAATCCACCCAATCCTGCCAGAGGTCCAGAATGCTCTGGTCAAACCAGTCGGTCATCACACTGATGGGTAGCCTTTTGGAGGCCACTTGCTCCAGAGCATTTTTGACTTTCTGTTCCTTTTGATCTCGGAGAGAATAGAGCACATCTACCAGTTGATCTAAGTTCTCATCATCACCTTCGTGTGTGAAGACCGATTGGTCAAAGGGATTGCTGCCCGCCTGCTGAAAGAGGGTCATCAGCAGATGGTGTTCCTTTCCCATGATGGCCTGAATGGTGAAAGCGAGTGGCTTGAAGCCTGCTTTGGGGATTTCCACTTCATCGGTCACCTTTTTGCCCAGCAAAATTTGAGCTGCAGCACTGTTGACGGCGAGTTCATTGGCACCTGGATTGGGGTCACTGGTGAGGGTGACCCAGCGGGATTCGCCCTTTCTGTTTGCCAGCATCACTGATGTTTCTGGGACGACGTAGGTGAATTCCGGATCGTTCTTTAAGCTTTCGATACCCACCTGCATGTACATCTGGGACGCCTGGCTGTCCTTTGGGGAATCCCGCCAGGCTTGGTAAGCCAGTTTCAGGGCCTCATCTTGGTGTCGCATGTGCTTTAAGAATGCGGCTGCCTGAAACCTCATTTGATAGGGAAGGTTTGGTGTCGCCAACAGAGCCTGAATTTGCGTGTGGGCCTCAGCGTGATTGCCCACCAGCACAAGCATCTGAATGAAGCGCAGGTGCAAGTCCGGATCAGGGCCTTGTTGCAAGGCTTCTTTCAGCAAAGCTGCTGCTTCTGCATGATCCCCTGCATTGAATTTCAGGTTTGCTTCTGCCCTCAGGATCTGGGGTGTTTTTGGGAAACCCTGCGTCTGGTAGAACCCCAGGGTTTCCTCCACCCTGTGAAGTTTTCCTGCCCGTTCATGAATGTCGATGGCCATTTGTAAGGCTGGCATTGCAGCATCTGGGGGGATGATTTGGGTGATGACTGAACTGGCCTGCTCAAAATCGTTGACTTCCGCAAGGAAGATGGCCCACTGCATCCCAATGGAAAAATTGACATGACCCTGGCTGGTTTGGAAGGCTGTTCTGTAGTGGTCATTGGCTTTCAAGGGATTCTGCAAGGTCTGAAAAGCCTCTGCCATCCCCACTTGAACAAACGGGTGTGTGCTGTTCAGCTGTTCCAGGAAACGCAAAGCAGCCTCCGGCCCTTCCAAAACCCGAATGGCCTGTGCATGCACCAGTTGTGCAAAGGCCATTCCTGTGGGATCGTCCTGCATCAGAGGGTAGTACTTGGGCATTTCTTGCAGAATCCGGTGGTGTTGGCCCTGGTGAATCAACAGTTGAATCAACAGATTGCGATCGTGCAGGTCCTGCTGATCTTGAGGAATGCTGTCGAGCAAGGCGATGGCTTCAGCATGACGTTCCATGTGAAAGAGAGCCATTGCTTTGCCAACTCTGACCCCTGCAGCATTGGGGTTCATCTCCAGCGCTGTGGTGGCATCATTTGCGGCCTCCTGGTGCCTGCCCAGCATGTCGAGAACTGCGTGTCGGGTGGAGAGCACTTCTACCATGCCCCGCAAGTCCTGATTGCGCTGGCGACTGGTGTAGGTTGCATTCAGCAAATCCAGGGCTTGAGTCAGCCTTTCATCTCTGATTCCTGTGGCAGGATCCTGTTTCAAAATCCCCTGCCCCAACTCTTCTGCGACTTCATCGAAGAGGTTACGGGCTTTCAGGAACTTGATGGTGGGGTCTTCAGGAGTCTGCTGCAGGCGGGTGTCCACCAGTGAGTTGACCAGGGCAAACTCATTCATCTGGGTCAGACGGCGCATCAGCATGTAAAACAAATCTTTCTGCTGGGTGGTGGCCAGAGGAATCATGGCTTTGAGGTCTTCTGTTCTGCCCATCTTGAAATAGGTGTCGGCTTTGGTGGCCAAGGCGATGCCTGCGTTTGAATCAAGTTGCAGCGCAATGTCCAGGTGATGCAGGGCCAGTTCAAAGTTTTGTTTGAGGTATTCCCCGTACCCTTTGGCCATGTGGGCAGCAGCTCCCTCGCCATGCAGCGTGAAGGCGAGATCAAATTCCTGGAGGGCTTCAGAAACCTCTTCCCTGTTGATGGCAATGCTCCCTTTCAGCCGGTGGTACCAGGCTTGAGCTGGAACAGGAGCTTGGTCATAGTGTTGTTGTTTGAATTGTGCGAGTGCCTGGTCTGCGAACTCGATTGCATGTGCATCCACAAGAACTGCGATGTGCTTGAGCTTCTGTTCGATGGGGCCGTCCACTGCAGAAGTGGGATGGATCATGGGTGAGGCCAATTGCTGCAGTGTTTCCTTGATGTCTTGCCTGTCTTCTTGTGGTGAAGTCTTTTGACTGGATCCCCGAACTTCGGATCTCATGTCTTCCAGAAACACCTGAACCTGTTCCATGAATTCTCTCTGGCTCTGATCTCTTAAGGCATTGGCCAGTTGCTGGTGGTGGGCTCCCTGTTGAGGATCATTCATGAGTTCCTGGTGCAGGGATTCCAGGAAGTACTGTCCAATCTGATGGGGATGATCTGCCCCTTCGAGCAGGTCTGCTTCGAGCATGGCCTGTGCGAAGCGATTGGCAAGGCCCTCAATGTGCTGGGGGTGCTGAACCAGTGCAGTGAAATTAGTGGCCCAGTCGGGGGAAGTGGTCCAGGTGGTGAGGGCAAAGCGGATTTTTTCGCTTTTTTCAGCAGGTTGCTTGGTCTGTGCAAAGGCAATGGCCTTTTGCATGATCAGGGTGCGTTCTTGGTCTGGGTTTCTGAACCTCTGGACGAAGGGATCAATGTGTTGTTTGATGATGGGGTTGACCATTGTTCCACCGACCTTGAAGCCGAGTTTGGCAGCTCCTGCAATCATCATGTTCTTCAACAGCTCAAAAAGAATTCCACTCATAATCACCAATACGAGTTATGAGAAGTCTGGGTTCCCAAGTCTTTTGTTCTCCCAGCAGCATGGTCACTGCCTGAACAGGGCAGGTGTAGGACAATGGCTGCATGCCTTTCGTTCGGGATTTCCTGGGTTTTGATTTCGTGCAAGACTGGCCGGTGCTTTGCATGGCCAGACTGACTTCCGCATCGCGACGTGCCTGGAAAGGAACCCTCACCAACGTCGAAATGGCCCGGGTGGTGATCGAAGATGACACTCCGGTGATACGCCTGCGCACCGAACTGGACCCCAACCCACCTGAGAGGGTGATGGAAATGATGGAGGCTTTGGGGGAACAGCACTTCCGGGACACCCTGCAGAAATTCCTGGTGGAGTTCCTGGGAGAGCAGTGGCAGCTTCCAGGATGGTGGAAGACCACCCCTGAAGCCCTTCGTTTTCAGGATGACCCTGCACTGTGGGAGAAGGACTGGCAGAAAATGGTGGAACAGGGCAAGACCAGGGAACACCAAGAGCGTGTGCTGGCCCGTCAAGCTCGCCTGGAGCAGCACAGGCAAGACACGACACCTCAACTGCCCTTTCCCGTGCCTGAAGGCCTGGATGGGGTGCTCGAAAGGGCACAACGGGCCTTGTTGGCAGGAGAGACCTTGACCTTAACCCCTGAGTTGCTTCGTGCGCTGGTGTCGGGTTTGCTGGAGGTGCGTCAGGAAGTGAACACATTGAAAGCCCAACAGAGGTGAGTTTTTTGATGGAACCTTCTGGTGCTGCCCAAGAGCAACTGTTGCATCCCAGGAGATGCGGTATGATCTGGGGACGACAGCAGGAATTCATGCAGGAACGCCTCCAGAGGATGGAGGCGTTTTCTCTGTCAGGGGTGGCTTTCTTGGTAACCCAGGTGATGCGGGATCCCGTGTCGGTTGAGCATCACGGCAAGCCAGACCCATTTGCTGTGGCTGTCCATGTCCCGGTACACGATGTCCTGCAGTTCCAGCGTGACAGGGTGCCTGCGGGTGAGTTTAATGTCCCAGTACCGGGCGAATGGCACGATGCCGGTCAGGGTGCAGCGCTGCCCGTTCTTCCTGGCCATCTTTCTGGGGTCGGTTGTCCCTGGGGTGTGGGGTGGTTGCAGAGGGCTCACCCTGCTCCTCCTTCCACCTGAATGCCCTGGGTGCTGGCGTCCTGCTCAGCTTCCATCAGGTTTTCCACTGGCACACCCTGTTGGTGGGCTTTGAGCTGCAGGAGGTGGGTCAGGAGGTCTTCGCCCTCGGTGCCGTGCCCTGTCTCGCAGATCTGCTGGAAATGGTCCTTGTGGCTGGAAATCAGGTCGAAGAGGGGGCCAAGCACATGTCCGAGCAGGCTGCGGATTTCGAAGCTCTGGGCTTGCCAGTGGATCAGGTCTTGTTTCTGCTGTTCGAGGGCCTGGTGGGCCTGGGTGAGCAGGTGGGTGTGGGGTCCAGCGTCGGTGTTTTTGAGGGTTTCAATCAGGGGGTCAAAGGTGAAGATTTTGAGGGGGTTCATGGGGTCCTCCGATACCCCCATTTTAGCTCAAATCATGCTATAAGTCAATTTGTGCTAAAGGTGTGTTATGCTGTGCCAATGGAGAAAAAGCTCTCACCTCTGGAACAACACCTGCTCGACCAGATCAAAGAACGCATCAAAAGCCAGAACCTCACCCTGGAACGGGTGGGTCGTCAGGTGAACCCGGAAAGCAAAACCCCAGCCCAGAACGCCCACCAGTACCTCAGCGGCAGCAGAGGGGTGCTCACCGGCTACATTGACCGCCTCCTGCAGGAACTCGGCGCAGAAAAGATCACCGTGGTCTGGAAGGACTGAACCCCAACAAAAAAGAGGTGAATGGAAAAACCATCCACCCCACAATGCACTTCAGTTCACTCAGGCAGCAGGTTGCTGGCCGCCTTGAAGCGAATTTTTTTGCCTGCAGCAATGGTAATCTTCTCAGTGGTCCCAGGTTTCACTCCGGTGCGCTCTTTGGTTTCGGTGATGCTGAGGGTCCCCAGACCGGGCAGGCCTACGGTCTTGCCTGCCTTCAGGGCAGACACCACTTCTTCGAGCAGCACGGTGATGGCCTCAGCCGATTCCTTTTTGGTGAGCGAAGCTTTCTGGGCAACGGCGTCAATCAACTGGGTCTTGGCAATTTTTTCCATGGTTTCCCCCTGGCATCTCTGGGATGCCTGTTTTTGGTGTGGACTCAGCAGAGTATAACCCCAAACCCTCCTCCTGCACTGGCTCCTGCTGGGTTGCAGCAGGCAAACGCTTGAAGAGAGATCTCCAAAGCATTTCGGGGGGTGGCCCTTCAAAACCACGACACCTTTGTGTGGTTTGGGCTGCCCTGACCACCGAAACCTTGTGGATTCTGTGCTGCGCTCCGCCAGGCCCCTTTGGAAGCTGATTTGGGTCAATCAAAAGACCTTGTGCTGGATTGGTTTGAACTGAAGCCATTTCCTCGACGCCATTGTGTGGTTCTGGCATCTCTGAACCACGACACCTTTGTGTGGTTTTGAGAAAAAGCTTTCCAGAATAGCTTTCCCAGACACTACCTTTTAAAGTCCTCTGGTTTGGCAGCTTTGCGTAATTCAAACCCCTGATTGCGTGTGGAACGCCCTGATTTTCGTTACACTGGTGTTGTTTTCTTGTGTTCTTCAATGATAAAACCACACGAGATTACAGTTGCTGTGGAAGTGGCACCTGACAACAGAGGAAATGAAACGGATACACTACCACGGAAAATCGGGACAAATCTTCAAGTACAGATGTTGCTGACCATGGGATGCCTGGACCTGGATGAACAGATCGAGAGCTTAAAAGAAGGGAACATCAACCATGACCAATCTGGAACGCAGGATGGAGCTGCAGGAACAGGTTTTAAAACATCTGGCCGAACACACCGATGTTTACGTTCAAACCATGATTACTGCAGAGGAAGTTGCGAAGGCCCTCACAGTGAACTTCCGAGAGGTGTGTGGAGCCATGCATGCCTTGCATCAACGGGGCCTCATTGTGTTCCCTTTCGAGAACAGTCCCAGTTACCATGCCCACATCTCAGCCCAGGGTCAGGATCTGGTACGGCATGGTCCCCCTCCAGTTGCCCAGAACATCACCAATCATTTCTATCAAGCGGTGCATGCTGTGCAGCAAGGCAACGAGGGCACACAGACGTTGCACGTCAATGTGCAGAGCGATGTGGCCCGGAGCATCCGAAAATTGCGTTCCGTTACTTCTTTCCGAACTTCAGACCTCAGGGTTTTGATTTCTGAGCAGCTGATGGACCTTCAGGATGATATTCAGGAAGCCTCCCCGAAGGCCTCTCGCATTTTCTCTGCCCTGACCACCCTGCTGGCGCTGGCCGGAGATGACCCGGGTGTGGTGGAAGAGGTGTCCAGGCTGGGGCAACTGCTTGGGGTGAAGTTCCCGCATGAATGACTGGCCCCATGAGATCAAACGCATTGAGCGCCGCCAGCAGCAGCGTCTGGAGGTGCTGAAGCGTGTGTACCAGTGCACAGAAATTCGTGGTGAACCGGGCTTGGCCCTGAGCACGCTGAAAGATCAACTGAAACGAGAGGGCCTAAAGTACCCTGAGAAGGACCTGGAGAAGGCCATCTGTTACCTGGAAGGGGAAAGCCTGATCAAAATGGAACTCTACCATGCCAATGACCCGAACAGTCAGGTGCTTTACATGTTGCACAAGGGCATCAAGGAAATGGAGGACATCATCGAATTTCCTGAGGGCCGCACCGAGCATTTTTCTGTTCCCGTGATCAACCATTTTTATGCCCAGGCCCAGGTTCACCAGGGGGTCATTCACACCCACGGCCCCCAGAAGGGTGCAGGGGAGGACGCATGAGCAATTTTGAACGCAGAAAGCACATTCACCAGCGGGTGCTGGAACATCTCGGGGAGCACACCAATTACCGAACCGCTGTTCATGCGGGAGAGGTCGCTGAGCAACTGGGTTTCACGCTGGATGAGGTCACCGATGCCTTCAAAACCCTGGAGCAAAAAAAGCAGGTGGAGGTGCGTTCGCCCACCAAAATTGGCGATCCCCGCGCAGCCATCACGGGCCTCGGCATGGAAGTGCTGGCCCGTGAAATGCCGTCCCCTGCGGCATCTGGAGGCGGGGTGCAAATCCACAACAATTTTCATGGGACAGCGAACGTGCAGCAAGGGAATCACAACACCATGAACATCACCACCGGTCTGGCTGCAGATGATGTCATGAAGCTGATGGCTCAATTGAGGGGCCACCTGGGGGATGTCCCTGCAGACAAAAAAGAAGAGGCCGTCGAATTGATTGAGGAACTGGAACTGCTCTTTCGGGAACCGAACCCCAGGAAGTCCAAAATCAAAGCCTTTCTAACAGGGCTGTTCCAGCTGGTGCCAGCGGGCACCTCTTTTGCTGCGGATGTGCAGAGGGTTTCGGATTCCCTGAACGTACCTCTGACCAACTGATGATTTAATCCTGTCCTGCCTCTGGTTTCCCTTCAGAGCGTCCAGCAGCAATCCGTTGCTGGATTTCTCTGCGTTCAATTTTTCCTCTGGCAATGGTTCTGAGGGTGTCCAGCGTGATGGGCTGCAGGTACGTCAACTCATGGGTTTGCTGGGCTTTGATGCTCTCTTCGGGTTTGCTCACGAAATCTTCTGGGTACCACGCGCCTCTGCATTGCTTCACCAGTTCTGCCGCTGAGATTTCGTTGTCCAGGTAGGATTGGTGCACCCGGGTGTCCACACTGAGCCCCGCATAGGGCATGGAGGACACCCCGTTGAATTGATGGTGATGCTCGTGGAGTTTGGAGAGCAGCCCGAGGTCCAGCAGCAGTTCTTTGATGCGCAGGCGAACCTTCATGTAATTCCAGGCTTCTGTGCCCCAGGGCTGGTAGGTGCGGTAGTGGTTCTGGCCGTCCAATGTGTATTTTCTGACCAGGATCACACTGATGTGGTGTGGGTGGGTGATGTAATCGTCATCCTGGGGTTCCTCCAGACGGTAACTGTTGGATTTGATCAGGAGCACCTGATCGAACGTGCCGTCCAGGATGCTGTCCATCACTTCGCTGAGCAGGGAGCTGGTGTAGAAGTTGTGCTCTTTGTGGTTCACTTTGTTCTCTCCATTGAAAAAGCGTCTTGAGAAATAGAATCGTTGGGTGAGGAACTGGATCAGCTCGTCGGTGACGGTGTCTGAGAAGACTTCTGGGTCGCTGAGCGCACGATAATTCATGTGGTGGGACCGCAACAGCCGGGCACCCTGGTACAGATCCAGCTGGTGGTCTCTGAGGAGGCGCTGGACGGCGTGAAAACCCACATCGTTTTGATTGTCCTGGTCGTGCACCAGACTGGTGAGCAGCATGGCGGCCATCTGGGCCTGGGACACCCCAAACTTTTGTCCGAGGTTGCGGAGGTGGGTTGCGGTGTCTGTGGAGACGCCCACGTTGAAGCGCACCTGCTCTTTGTCTTCTGTGGGTGACGGGAGGGGTTTTTTGGGGGTGCTGCGGGTGAGTTGGCGAAACAAGAGTTGTAAAAGTCCCATGACCTCAGTATGGCATCTTAATGAGATTTTGCAATACCACCCATAATGCAAAATATAGACTCATATTCTTAATTCGAGTGATGAAGGATCTGATTTCTCATCTTTGAACGTGTGGATCATCCAGATGCTGACCGGATGCTGTGGGCCTTGATGCGGGTGGAAACAGCGATGACCCCGAGGACCTGCACCTGGGCCACGTTTATCCTTCAGGTGTGAGTTTGAGGTATGGGCTGAGGTCAGTGAGGTTCGATCTCTCTGGGCCCATGCGGCTCCTTCAGGTGCTGAAGTCCAAAAGAAAAACCTGCACTGCCTTGTGGGTCTGTGCCTGAAGCTCCTTTCAGTGTGTTGGTTTTCGTGCCGGGTCCGGCTTCCATGATGATCGAACCCTTTTTGCGGGGGTGCATGCATGCTTTCACCCCAAATGTCCATTGGCTCAAATCAGGCCCACTCCACCCACTCTCAGGACCCAGGCACCAACACCTCCGTGTTTGCAAGAACCTCATGTGGTGCGACATTTCACTTGGCAATGTCTCTCATCACAATCGGCCATCATGCCCATTGCATTCCCTGGCCTCCAGCAGTCAAATGGAACCCATCGGCCACACAGGCACGCGTCTCAGCCCACCGCCCCCATTCACAATTCAGGAGCAACAGATGACTCAGGAAACACCCATGCCCGAGCAGGACCAGCCATCCCAGCAAGAACCCCTGATCGGCTATGACCTTTTCGTGGTGCTGGACCAGCCGAAAGTAATGTGGACCATTGATGCCAGAGATGAACAGGTGCGCTTCCTCAAAGGGCTGCGCCCCGATTACTGGCGGTACCTGGCCGAGACCCACGGACCTGCTGCCGAGGACGCCACTTCTCCCCACAAACCCATGCCCAGATCCTCCTGAAAACCGCCATGGCACAGGCCAACGAAACCCTGTTCACCCTGGTGGCCGCCTTCATTCAGGCCCCCTTCTGCCCACTGGGCTGGTCCCTCTCTTACAGCAACAGCCAGCTGCGCACCGTGGTGGAAAGAATCAACAACGGCGAACCCCTGCCCAATGTCATGGGAGAGGCACAGGTCACCTGGGAAACACTGGCCTCCGCAGTCATGGAGCCCTTTTCCACCACAGGTTCTACCTCTATGGAAGAGCACACCCAAACCCTGGTTCGCTCCTTGCGCATGCTTGCCGAACACCACACGGATGAAAACCTCAAGCATGAATACAACAGCATCAAGCACGGCTTCAGGGCCAGTGCTTGATGCTCCCTGAGCATTCAAATCACCCCTGTGGGTGCTGAAAGTGGTTTCACCCTGGAAGCCACCAAAGTCTCTCGGTTTCTTGTGGTGGAACCTGTCAGCAGAAACAGCCCTCACTTCACCGTCAATGAGCGCAACCAGAACTGGGACGGAGAAAAGATGTATGGCACCTTGATGGTCACCGCTGACGTGATTGAAGTGTTCAGAGCAACACTTCTGCGTATCGTGGGTGAAACCCCCAGCGATCCAATCGAATTTCCCAGCAAGGAAACCCTGGATGCCCTGCTCGCACCCAACAAGACTGCAGGCAGCCTTTCGGTCTTGCGATTCTCGCCCCTGGCCGTATCACACGTCATGGAGATGCTCCAAGAAAAGCCCATGGATGTCGATGCCTGGCTGAAGAACGTGTACAAAGGCACCTGGATCCCGAAATCTGAGAAACCCAAACCCCAGCAGTGATGCCCAGAGGAGTGCACATGTCACAGGACGAAATCAACCCTCCACCTTTCACCATCAGCACAGAAAAAGGTGAGGTGCCACTGAAACAACGCTACTGGACGTTCATGGTGGATGAACAACCCAGGGTCATGTGGACCGCCATGACCCATGAAGAACACATCCGTTTTCTCAACGGCATTGACAGCAGTTATTGGGCATACATGGCGTACACCCATCAGGAAGAAGCTGCAGGCGATGATGACAATGCCAGGTTCCATGCCATGATGGCCATGAAAGTGGCTTTCAGTCAGGCCATGGAGACCCTGTTCTCACTGGTGGGAGCCCTGGTTCAGGCTCCCTTCGCCCCTTTGGGATGGTCTCTGGCGTACAACAATGGCCAGCTCAAAAATGTTGTTCAGAAAATCACCAGTGGAGATCCCATTCCCAACTTCTGGGGCTTGCCCACCGTCACCTGGGAGAAGGTGGCTGAAATCATCTTCAAATTGTTCAACATTGAAGTGACAGAGACCAAACCCACAGAAAGCGAAGCGTTGAGGCAGTTGCCAGTGGCACTGAGGCTTCTGGCCGAACTGCATTTGAGTGACAACAACAAACACGAATACAACAGCATCAAGCACGGCTCCCGCGTTGGCATGGGTGGGGAGGCCACCATGACCATCGGCATTCCAGGCACAGACCAAAAACACACCCTCGAAGCCAAAAATGTCGCCCTGTTCTACGTGGTGGAACCCCTGGGTCGCCAGGATGCCAACTTCATCATTTCCATGCACATCAACAATTGGGACCCTGCCTCCATCTCCAATCGGCTTCTGGTGATTTCTCCACTGATCAATCTGCTCAGGCTGGCTTTGCTGGCCCACCTCGGAGAGCCCCTTGAGGAAATGCCGGAATTCATTTCCGAAATCGGAGTGCAAATGCTGTCACAACAAAGCCAAGGGCTTGGAGACCTCCTGAACATCAGCATAGGCACCCTCGATGCACAGGATCTGAAGGAAAGCCTCAAAGCCGATCCTGTGGACCTGGATCAACACCTTCAGCAGATTTATGGCAGCACACTGAAGCGCAATGTGGCAGCACCCCAGCAAAACCTGCAAGCCCAGCAGGCCAATCGGCCACATGGCAAAAAGCGACGTTCAGCCAAACGTCGTGCCAATCGTTCAAAATAACGGTATAACTTTGGATGTCCTGAAACCGCTCATGCCTACCATGAAGGTTTTTTGCTGGTCAGTCCAGAGGGTTTGGGGTAAAGTAGCACTATTTTAGCGAATGCTGGAAGCACCCCTTGACACCCAATACAGTTGCTACTTTAACCCTTACAAGGGGTTGTCCCATTGTTAAAGGGGTTTTGGATAAACTGAAAAATTCTATGTCCAGAACGCCTGATTTTATTTCGTCTCCTTTTTGGCTCAAAATCCCCTTTTTACCGAAACCTCAACTGGGACACCAAATTTACGTTTCTATGGCAGACACAAACGTGTGGGATTCTGGCGCTTTGATTCTGGCTCTGGCGCGAATTTGGTGAATCCCAGCAAAGGTGACAGTCAACCTTCCAAAACGTCAGCAGGTTATACTGAAAACCCATTCAGGAAAGGAAAACTCATGGATCAAGAGAACAATGATGGTGTCCTGGCTGACTATGCAGCATCTCTCATCAAAGTAGAACCCATGCCAGTGGTACTCCGCAAACACCCAAATTGGATTTTTCACCACACTGCACGGCCCAATCCCCACCAGCTGGCCGGCTTCTTCCTCAGTCAACTGACCCTGCTTGGAGCACGAGATGTCCAGGTTAAACGGGTCGACGACTGGTATATTTTTACTGCAGACATCGACTGGATGACCATTGCTCTGGTTCAAGACTGTGCGTTGCTTGAACAATTTGAACGTTGGATCATCTTCCCAGAGGACGGCCAGAATGCGATGCGCTATGAGGCAGCCATCCAGGCCTTTTCTCAGGCGGTCATCATTGCAGACCAGAAACAGGTGACTGTGGTATCGGGAGAAGTTGAGGATGACAACGAAATTTGGAAACACATCACCACTGAATATCCACGCACCCTGGCTTTTCTGTTCCCCTTTTCAGGTCGGCCATTTCCTTATCCGCAGGACGAATCACAACAGGATTGACTTTCTGTCCTGAATGATGAAATTGCACCAGGCTTGAACAGAACCTTGAGCCGAAGCAAATCAAATTTAGCTCGACCATACATCTGGCGTTTGATGCATTTCAGACGGTTGACCTGGCTTTCCACTGGTCCATTGCTGTAAGCATACTTGAAGCTGTTCAGCACGGCATCCCAGTCTTTTTTCAGACCTCCAATGTAACCCTTTAACTCAGAATAGTCAGAGGCCAGCACCGTTTCCACCCAGCTCAGAAAGACTGGCAGGTCACGTTCACGGAACGCATCCAGACCTACCCGCAAGAGATCCCTGAGGTTCCATAAGCCAGGTACATCTTTCTGGATGGTCTCCAGCAAAGCCAGATCATCGACGGACCGCTCTTCAGAAAAATTGAGCAGCAGCCACACCAGCTTCTTGTACGTGATCGGCTGGAAGGCAGAAACAGGCTTGCTGACCACCCCCACTTTCTTTCTGCGACCCTCGATCTCAGGATAGCGGGACAACATGTAGCTGCGCACGGTGTTTCTTGAGCCCACAAAGCCTGCCCGCTGCATGTTGAGGTGCAGACGACTGATATTGACCCTGGACAAAGCCAATTCCTGCTGAATGATGTGCTCGTAAGCCGCAACCTTGCTGGCACGAAAGTTGCGGTGGTTTCCGTGTTCCGGGATACAGCCCAGTTGGAGATACTTGCGTGTGGTTCGGCGATCAAAACGGATGATCTTGGAAATTTGCCAGATGGTCTTGCCCTGCTTTTGCAGCTCCAGAGCCTGTTCCAGTGGAAATTGTCGGTCTGATGCACTGGGTTCCACGGCCGGAATGAAATCCTTAGGGCGTCCCTCTTTCTTGGCCTGCGCTGCCTGTTTAATGGGCTGGTAGAAGGGTCGAATGCTGTTCTCAAAAGCTGTGGTGAGGTTCTTCATGAGGTGCCAGCGGTCTGCAACGACCTCGGCTTTGAGCTGTCGGGTGACATCCTAAAAGCACAATGCCCGATCCCGACTGATCAGCTCTACTTCTGGGTGGGATTGGAACCATTTCAGAACTTCTGGAGAATCCCGCGAATCCAGCACATCCAGCACATGGTGACTGTCCAGATCAACCAGGATGCTGCCGTAACGAACCCCTTTGCGTTTGGCCCAGTCGTCTACCCCTACATGCCCTGCTGATGGGAGTTGAGGGACAAATTGTCGTGCTGCACGCAAAGATGCATCAGGGCTAACATGGCTTCTAAACAGTTCAATGACGCGGCTGGTTTCCCTGGCATTAAGTTGCAGAGAAAGGCTTTGCAGCACGAAAAAGAAGCGTAAAGTTTTCCGTCCATACGGTTTGACTACAGAGGGGAGGCGCTCGCAGAACACTTTTCGCCGACACGCCGCATTTCGACAAAAGAATTTCCTGGCTCTCACACGAAATCGAAACGAGAAACAGACCATCGGGAGGTCGAAGACGAGCCGTTCATAGCGGCTGTGAAGATGCGTCGATGACTCTCCACAGCCAGGGCAGGGTGTTTGCTGAACAACAGGCTCCACCTGACATTCGATGACTTTTTTGCTCACCAGCACCTCCTGCAGGCGTAGGGCTGGAGGCAAAAGATGCATGATCAACTCTCGCATCATTTAGCTTGCCTTCTGGAAGTGAGAATTCCCATAAATGACGACTGAAACGGATAAATGATATAAACAGAATCATGGGAATGTTCAGTGATGCAGACACCTGGCACGGAGGTTACGTCGAGTTGCGTTTGGAACTTGAGGAGCAATCAGATCTGACCCTGTCCAAATTAACCAGGTGCCTCTGGAACCATCCCAGTTTTCATGGTGTTTATCTGGAGCGCCAAGCGGATCCGCAGGATCAGGCCCGTCATACCGTCGAAATGGTTTTGCAACAACCCCCAGAGACACTTTTGCTGCGGGGATGGGCGGTGCTGCCTGGAGGGGAGGAAGTGGCCTGCATGACTTCGGTGGTGCGGGAACCGGAGGGATCCGATTGGTTTGATCTGTCCTTTCCGCTGGGCAGTTTGGGAAAGCATTTTCCTGTTCATGCTTATCCTTTTGACCTGGATCAGCATGATCCGGAACCCTGGTTAAAGCCCCTGGAAGATTGGCTGGCTGTGGTGGCCATGGAAGTGTTTGAACAGGTGCCCTTTGATCTTGGCCTGGTGGGGTTTGACCAATATGGCAGCGTGTGTGCAGCAGATGTCAGGGAGTCGGGGATCCCCGAACAACGCTACTGGGGCTATATCTGGCCAACGTCTGAAGATCTGCAGTATTTTGCTCGAACTGAACCCTAAGACTCTGAACGCATCACCAAGTTCACCAAATTTGCGTTAGAGCCTTGATTCTGTCACGGGTTTCGCCGATCAATCCGCCGCCTCCATCTTCCCCACCAACGGACGCAGTTGCCCCTGAGGTGGCAGCAAATCCTGCCGCCACACGTAATCCCCAGTAAACACAATGTGCTCAAATCTCAAGGGAGAAATGTGCGACAGGACCTCATCGTCAATTTTCTCCCCCTGGCTTCGCAATTCCTGCACTGCCTCCTGCAGGTACCTCGCATTCCAGGTGCTGATCAGGGAAGTCAGGAAGTTCAGGCCCCCAGCCCGCCGTTCCTGACTGAACAGGGAATCGTCCCGCACCTCCCCGCGACCATGGCAGAACACGGCCTTTTTCAGGTCATGGAACAGTTCGCCCTTGTTCAGGTTCCGCTGCACCACCCTGCGCATGGCTGGGTCCGACCACCAGTCCAGCATGAACCGGGTCCGGTAGATTCTCCCCACCTCAATGAGGGCCGCCAGCAAGCTGTTCCTGCGGCGGAAGGAAGACAGTTTGCGCAAGATCACTGAGGCCGTCACGTGCCCACTTTTGATGCTGGTCACCAAGCGCAAGATGTCGTCCCAGTGTCGGGCCACCAATGCTCGGTCATACCCACCTCCCACCACGGACCCCAGGGTAGGGTATTTTTTTCTGCGGTCCGGTACGAAGATCTTCAAGTGCTTCAAATCCCGGATCCTTGGGGTGAACCGGAAACCCAATAGGTTCAGCAGGGCAAACACCGCCTCGGTGAACCCATGTGTGTCCGTGGTGTGCTCGGTGATCCGCAAATCACTCTGGTGGTACAGCAGACCATCCAGGATGTGCAAAGCGTCCCGTTCATTGCTGGCAATCACCTTGGTGTAAAACGGCGAGTACTGGTCCGATACATGGGTGTAAAACGTCACCCCAGGTTCCCGACCATACCTGCGGTTGAATGTTCCCGAATCCGACGCCTTCTGGGCAGCCAGAAAACGCTGACCGTCCGATGCAGAATGCTCCCCATCCCCCTACAGCTGGGCAATGGGGAGTCTGGTGTGAAAGTTGACCAGTTCCGCCTGCGCCGCCCGGAACGTTTCTTCCCGCACGAAGCACTCCCGCACCAAAGCCAGGCGTTTGAAGTTCACCGGGTTGGTGGCGTGGGCCATTTTACGCAAACTCAGATTGGTCCCTTCCGCCAGGATCACTGAGTAGAGCTCCTGCACGTCCTCGATGGTTTTCGAAAGGGCAAAATGCTTGAAGTGCTTCTGGTAGAGGGTCCAGGTGTCCACCTCCAGCATGATGTCAGTGATTTTGATGGTCGGAATCATCCCATACAGCCGTTTCCCCAGGCGTTTGGCTTTGCCCGACACCGTGAT
The DNA here is from genome assembly GCF_014646895.1 of Deinococcus roseus. Lineage (NCBI taxonomy): Bacteria > Thermotogati > Deinococcota > Deinococci > Deinococcales > Deinococcaceae > Deinococcus > Deinococcus roseus. The sequence continues at coordinate 11,616 of NZ_BMOD01000018.1, read as the reverse complement.
GTCCCGGCGATTGCGGGAGACCACCACCTTTCCAGCTTCCATCCGCACGTCCTGGAGTTCATCCTGACCCAGCTTCAGGTCCACCTCGGAAAGTTGGGTGGATAGCCGTTTCATCTGGTCTTCCCAGTACGCCGAAAAGTCCCCGGCAACCATCAAAGGGTGCTGCTTCAGATGTGCCCGCCAGGTCTCTATGGGGAGCAGGTAGTCTTCAAAGTGCCGGTACTTGCGGCTCCTTTCCAGGTGGATGTCGCCAGCGTGAAGTTTGCGGGTGAGGGTGTCCAGCAGGCAGAGTTCATAGTACGCAGGGTTGACCTTGCCGTCTTGCACCACAAATTTCGACCAGCGGCCTGCAACGAAATCCAGCGGGGCAGTCTCGCGAACCTGCATGTCCGGGTCTTTGCTCAATTCTTTGACCACCTCAATGGCGTCCAGAAATGGGGTGTCTGCTGCGGTGGCACCAAAACGGAAGTGGGACAGCAGTTTCCCTGAGTACTGATGGAAGTGCTCCAGGCGCCCGGCCATCAAAGACAGGCTGTCAAATTCCGTCTGGCTGGTCAGTTCGGTGACTGCCTCAACAGACTTCACGTAGGTGTCCCACTCCACCACCTGATCAATGGCCTTGAACGGGTCCTCCCCCTGCTTGCGTGCTTCAATCAACACCCTGCCCACCTTCTGGTGGATGGCCAGGGCATCGGCAAGCCCCAGTTGGGTGTCCTGCAGGTCTTCGAGGTACTTGTTGCGGCAATTGCGGAGTTGGGCCTGCATGATTTTGGCATGCAAATCAACCACCTGGTCGGTGATCTGCACCGTCACATCCATCAGGATCATGAGCGAGGTCGCCCAGCGTTTCCTTTTTTCCATTTGCCTGAGTTGCTGGGCGTGCAGGAAGCGGGATTCCCGGAACATGGCTTCCTGCCGGCTCCTGGGGATGAGTTTCAAAGCCTCCCAGGGCAACCCCATCTGCCGCAGGAAATGCAGTTTGTCCAGCAGGCTGGTGATGCTCTTGGGGTTGGCATCCAGGTGCTTTTCCCGGAACCAACCCAGCAAATGGTACTCGGTGTCATCGGAACCCTTGTGAGGCCTGAGCAGGTTTTCGATTTGCCTCTGTCCATCCTCACTCAGGCCTGCAAGGAGGAGGTCCTGGGTGTGCTTTTCAGTCCAGTCAAGGAGTTGATGGACGGTCATTTCCAGGGGGCCGATTTTGCTCCAGATGACTTTGCGATTCCGCATTTCATCGACCAGCAAGGCCATCAACGGGAATCCCGCACAGAGCTGCAGGGCATGGGGTTTCAGGAAAGCAGAGAAATCCCGGTAGAGTTCGAGCTGGTTGCATGAGGTAAGGCCGAGTTTGCGTTTGAGCTCCTGCCGGTGCTGTTTGATGGTCACCTGTTTGCCTGCCCGGTAGTCCTGGTAGAGGCTGGTGGGAAGCTGGAGTTGTGCCGCGACATGCTGGATGACATCAGCAGGGATCTCCAGGGATTCGGGATCCCGGACCAGGTGCTGCATGATTTTGAGGTGCACGGCATAACCCAGCCTGCTGGCATCCCCCTGTTTTTCCATGACCCAGCCCAGTTCCTGCTGCGAGAGGGTGTAGTGGAGGTGGAGGGTGCCTTCATCCAGATCGGGGAACTTCAGGAAAGTTTTGCGTTGTGCGTGGGTCAGCATGCCATCCATTCTCACAGCTTGTTGTACTGCTCATGGAGTCTTGGCAATCGGTGAAAAAGGTCATTTGTGAGTGGCATTCATTGCATATTTTCGTAAACATTTGTAAAACCTTACACTTGGATGGAATCCCCTATGTCACTGAATTGAAACTGAGATTTAAATGTGAGAAATTAGAGTGTTATGCATTTTTATCTCAGAAATCGCAAAGGCACCCCCCTTCTCAAAGAACGAACAAGACAGAGACTGGGCCTCACCTTCGCCCTCTTTTTCTTGCTCCAGCAGCTTGTTCCACTGGCCCTGGCCAGTCCCAGCCTCTACGCCCGACCTGGAGCAGGGGTCAGTGACCTCCCCATCGAAGTCCTCGCCTTCAACACCCCCGGCTTCGGAGACGTCAGTGACGCCATCAACCTCGCCACCGGAAACGTTTATGTCGACACCGGCAGTCTGGCCAGAAACAATGTTCTGGATGCCAGCAAAGAAAAAGACGAAAAAGCCGACAAAACCATCGCCGGAAGCAACTGGAATTTGCAAAGCCGGAAACGGCTCGCAGGCTACACCCAGCTCCCCAGCGGTGCACAACTCGCAGCAGGCTGGACCCTGTATTCAGGCGACGGCAGTGGAACCCGCTACAACCCCAAAACCATCAGCACCTTCAATGACCCCAAGCTTCCTTACTGGATTCAGCGTTACAGCACAGGGAGCCCTGTCCTGTTCAAAACCAACAGCGATGGCAGCAACAACTACGCCAATGCCACCCTGGCCATTTATGCCAGTGAAAGCACCCCCGGCACCCAGGTGACCGAACAGTACCTGGTGCTGGTGAAAATCCTGGAAAACGGCACCCCCATGTGGGTGGCGCACCACTACGACCACAGTGGCAACCGCAGCACCTTCTACCGGGACGATGAGTTCGTCGATTACCAGCAGAACCTTTCCCAGCAATACCGGGCTGAACTCAGCAACGACAAAGACGGCACCGGGGCATCCCCCAAAACCGAGATCACCTACCACACCAATGCCAGCTGGAAGAAACTCGGTCTGATCACCGAAGTGAAAGACGAATGGGGCCGCAAAACCACCTTCAGCTGGGATGCCTTCAACCGCACAACGACCACCAGCAGCTCAGAACCCCCGGTGCTGCTGGCCATCAATGAACTTGTGCAGAACACCCAGAGCAGCTGGATTCGCCAGACCCGCTTTTCTTACGCCTACCAGTACGGTCAGTTGCTGGTCAAACAGGTGATGTACATCGCCCAGACAGGGCGAATTGCACCCAGCCCCAGCGCAGTGAACACTGCTTGCGGCGATCCCACCCTGGAAGGAAGCCAGGACAATTACAGCGGAACAGAAGTGTGCAGTGACACTGCCTTCAAGCAGGGCAACAGCACTGCAGGCGGGTACATGGCCCGCACTTTCACCTTCACTTACAGCAAAACCACCAGTGGACATGTGGTGCTTGGCACGCTGGAAAAACCCTTGCTGCGCGCAGACGGGGGAAGCAACACGGCCGTGGACACCTACAGGTACACCTATGATGACAACAACCCCCCCAGAATCAAAACCTTCAACAGTGACAGCGGAGAAAACCTCAGTTACACCTACACCCCGCTGAACGGCAGCACCCCCACCGACCTCTCCAAAGGCTTCCAGGTCACGGTGCAAGACGGCACGGACAAAGTGGAACGCTTTGAAATCGACAAATCGGGACAGATCACCCAGCATGAAGTGGATGTCAAAGATCCCGTGAACGGCAACTCCAGCACGCCCCTCAGGTGGACGTACCAGTACTACCCCAACGGTTTCACTGCAGCGGTGATTGAACCCGGCGGGAAAAGCACCCACTACGGGTATGACAGTCGGGGCAACGTGATCAGTCAAACCGTTTACAAAGCCCCCAAAATCAACGTCACCGCCACCAGTCCCCTGCCCATCGATGTGGACCTCAACCTCACCGCCGGGCAAACTGTCAATGGCCTGGACCAACTGACCTTCAATGCCACCCTCACCGGGGACGATTACAACAACGGGGCCAGCTGGGGCGTCAAAGGGGCCACTGTGGTCACGGCAGACCGCAGCAAGGTGGTGGTCAAAAACTTCAGTGATCAGGTCCTGCTGGAAGTCACCGGCACCAGCCGCACCGACAACGGAACCTATGACAAACTCATCATCAAGTTCACCAGAACCGGCAACGGGTACGCCGGAGAAGGCGCCTACACCTGGGCCATCCAATCGGAAACCCCGGTGGTTTCAGGGGAGAAACTGTCCAGCAGCATGAATCCACCGGTGCTCGGCGACTGGGAAACCCACACCAAATCCACCTACACCCCCGATAACCTGCCTGCCACCACAGCCACCTGGGGAGCAACAGACAGCAGTTACGGTTACTCCGGGCAACTGACCACCTACGACTACGGTTACGCTTCCACCTCCACTTCCAGGTTTCACGTGAACAGCCAGCTGGTGAAGCAGTGCGTCACGGCCAGCCCATACACCACCACGGTGCCAGCGTGTGATGGCACTGAAGCCACCGTGGTCACGCAGTACAACCGTACACTTCTCGACGATCAGGGCCGCACCACCTCCCTGGAAAGCGGGGCAGTGGTGGGGGGCACGGAAACCCCCAAAACCAGCACGGAGCTTTCCTACCCCAACAACACGGTGCAACCCGTCCGCTTCAACCAGTGGGTGGTGACCGACACCGGCAGTGCCAGCCAGGCCGGCACCGACCCCGCAAAAATCATCCAGTACGCAGACCAGCCCGCAACCAGCAAATTGTACGGTTACGAAACAGGCAAAACACCCCTGAGCACCACAGAAATTTATTACGATGCCCTGGGTGTCCCCCAGCAAACCACCCACTACGGCCCGGGTGGGACAGGGGACCAGAACGTGCTGGTCGCAAACGTGACCAAAAGCGGTGCACCCACCTACGCCTACACCCGTGATTTTCAAACCAACAATGGTTTCGGGCAACACATCTGGTCCAGAACCCAGCAGTTGCAATCCGGCAGCACCCCCCTCACCCTCAAAGACCAGATGCAGCTCTACGGCAGCACTGGGGAACTGTTCTCCAGCTGGGAAGGCACGGCCGCGAACACCACCCAATATCTGTACTCCAGCGCTCTGGGACCCTCACTGGGGCAGGTCATCCAGGAGGTGTGGGGAGAGGGGAACGGCAAAACCGTGTCCACCCCCTACAAGAACACCCAGTTCACATACGACCTGTATGGCCGCCCAGGCCAGCAAACCGTGGACGGGTTCATCCGGCAGTACCAGTACGACAGTCTGGACCGACCCGTCAGTGAGAAATGGTTCCTGGACCAGAACAGCACCAGTGGCAAGTACGGAGAGAAGAAGACCAGGTACCACATCACCGGGCAACCTGAAGTCATCACCGAAACCGTGCAGGGCTCCAGACCGGGCGTGGTGGGTGGGGACGTCAACCAGACGCTGACCACCACCAACACGCTGGATGTGCTGGGACAGGTGACACAAACCTCCAGTCCGGACGGCGGAAAAATCAGCTTCAAGTACGACAGCTGGGGCCGGGTGGTGCAGAAAATTGACCTGAGGCTGCAGGATTACAACGACCTGGGGGATTCCTCCAGCAGCGGGCTCAGCACGTATTACAAGTACGATTCTGTAGGCAAACTGCTCCGGCAACTCGATCCCCCACTGAGAACCAAAAGCTGGAATGGGTATGTGGATGCCCGCAGACCTTACACCGAATTCCGCTATGACCTGTTTGGCCGAAAAACCCATGACCGGGTGCTGATCGGAGACCTGACAAAAGCGCTGGACAGTGCAGGATTTTACGCCAAAGCTCCAACTCTGAATGAATCTGATTTCAAGGTCACCGAGTACAAATACACGGCGCTCGATCAGGTGAAAGAAACCATCAGCCCACGTGGCTACAGCACCAGAGCGGTGTATGACCCGGCCGGGAACCCCTGGCAGACCGAGCAAGACATCTTCAAAACTGGCGATGTTTGCTCTGAGGCTCCCTGTACCCCCAAAGTGACCACCTACCAGTCGTTTGATGGTGCAGGTCGGGTGTTCCAGAGTTTCGATGGCAACGGGTATGAATTCCGCAAAACCTACGACCGTCTGGGGAACGTGACCGCAGAAATGCAGCCCAACAGCAACAAGGACCTGATGGTTCGCAAGCTGTATGTGTACCGTCCCAACGGGTTGCTGCAGAAAGTGCTGGAACCCGACGTGGGGGCAAACACTGGAGGAGGCTCTTCAGTGACGCCTTTTGCTCCTGCTGCACTGTCTGCGCAGTGGATCCCCACCAGTTACAGCGCAATGGTCACCACCCAGTCCCTAGCTTACAGCGGACGCCAGTACCCCAGCAGCATCACCAGAGCACTCATGGACACCGATGCCTCTTCAGGCAGTCTGGCCATCACCAATTACACCTACAATGGCAGCGGACAACCGCTCACCGAAAAACTGCCTTCGCAGAACTATGAAGCCATCAACGTTCATGCTTATGATTCAAAGGGACAGGAAATCTACAGCCAGAACCCTGAAAAATTTGACGTCGCCAAAGACTACGACCAGATGGGCCATGTGCTGACTGAACACCACTGGCCGCGCAGCACCAGCACCACAGCCAGTCAGGAAGCCGTCAATGTGGACACGGCCGCAGGATTTACACCTGGCGACCACCCCATTCTGAGGTTCCGATACGACCTGCTGGGAAATCTGGTGTCTGAAACCCGCAGCCAGTACACCACCAAACACGTTTACAACACCCTGAGCAACACCATCGCGGAAACCCGCGCATACGATCCTGCCAGGACCACCGATGAGTATTACCGGTACTTTGTATACCGCCTGGATGGGAAAAAAACAGCAGACACCACCTACGATTACCGGGGAAATGTTCAACAGGGCGAGTCTGACCTGACCAAATTGACCGACGCTGCAGGCAACCTCACCATGTACGCACTGACCTCAGATGGGCTAATCCAGAAGGAAACATCCCGGGGCTCCATTCGCAAAACCAACGGATTATTCACTGATCGCCTGGTGGAATACACCGCTGAAAACACCTACGATGGCCGCAACTTGAGGACCAGCAGGACCTTCAGCGGAGACCCACGCATCTACGACAACATGCAGCGCAACGGCAGCGTGTTGACCAGCAATGGTGCCACTCAAAGCGCCTACGACACAAAATGGACCTACGATCTGGTGGGCAACTTGCTGACCATGAAAGACTTTGCTCCCGGGTCCAGCACACCCCTGAACTCGTATGTTTATGAGTATTCGGCCACCAGACACCAGACCAAACAGATTATCGATGTGCCTGTGCTGTACAGCCAGGAGGCATCTGGTGATCTTGGATCTGTCTACAATGTCTCAAACACCCAGTACAACAACCTGGACCTGATCACCAGTCATTCGGTTCAAGACAGGCACCGTGGCAACGGCAGTTTGCTGAACAACATGAAGGTGGACTACCAGTACTACAAAGACGGCAAAATGAAATCCAACTCTTCCACCAGCAGCCTCTTTGATGGTGGAACCGAATCGGGAAGTCAGAAAGAAATCGTGTATGACCGGATGGGTCGCATGTCCAGTTACCTGGATGTGCGTACTGGCAAAGGCGAATACAGGGTGGTCAATTCTGTGGATGCGTTGCGCAACATCACAACGGTCCAGAACCTCCAGTATCCTGAAATTGTTCACAGCACCTGCACCATCTTCACGGTCGATGGACAGGCCGCGAGAGAAATCACTCATGCTTACCCTCAACCTGCCGGAACGTCAGCCTTTATTTCTCCTTCCACCCAGGGGAAGGCATGCAACGAGTACACCCGTCCGGTGGAGCAGTGGCCTGATGACGGCATGTATGCAGGTGGCACCGAAGCCCAGAATTACTCTTTGAAAATCCACTCTTACTCCAAGTCCCAAAAAGTCACCACCAAAAACCTGCCTCCCAGATACACCAAAATAGAAACCACCTGCGAGAATTCCACCCCGTGTAACCGCTACTACGTCAATGAATTGCCCTTCGAAAGCTTTTCTTATGATGCCTATGGTGAGTTAAAAATCAATTCTCCAGAAGCCTACCCACCTGATTCTGCAACAAGTGTGCCAAAGTTTTCCTATTATGACTGCACTGCAGGTGGCGCACCCACCACGCCTGCAAACCATGCATATGCACAAGGTTTCTGGGACAGTAATGGGGTTGGAGCAGATTTCAGTGGCTGCGTTCCAAAAAATGAAACGCAAACTGTCACCGCTGGAACGGATCTGGTGGCCAGCTCTCAGTTCAGAGACATCAATGGCACTGTTTACCAGGACAAGTACATGGTGCCCAATTCAGGGAAAATCACCTACAAACTGGATGAAAACGGCAAACGCATCGCTGTCACCACACCTCCAAAAACTGCAGAGTTCACATATTCACTTGACTCAAAAGGCAACCGTCTGCAGAAAGTGTTGACCCAGTGGTCACAGGAACTGGATTTGCCCGACGGAAACAGAACATCACCCCTTGGCAGTTCCGTCAACAAAAGCCTCAAAAAGGAAGATGGATTCTACAAGCGTTATTCTGCCGATGGCAAACCCACCCAGTTTTTCAAGACACAGTCCACCGACGCCAATTGCGCCTGGCAACCCTTTTTTGGGTATTGCACCCCTGCTACCTTCAGTGGTGAGCTTGATCATTTTGTTTATGACCCTGCAGGCAACACGATTGGCTTTGGCAATGCACTGATCAACGTGGAAGGCAGCCAGATCAAATCTTTAAATTTGAACAACAAGAAGTATTTTTATGCGGATGGTTCTGTTCAATTTGTCTACATTGACAACAATCCGCTCAATCTGTCCTTTTCCACAGGCTACCGCTGGAACCAGACCTCCAAATACTGCGACCACCTGTATTGTGTCAAAGATCAGTCTTTTACACTTGCAGATTCCATGCTGGATGCCAACAGCTGGGATCCGGTGGTGCGTTTCACTGTTCCTGCAAAAGATGACCAGCAGTCTGAATTCAAAGCTCCAATTCCCAGCAGTGAGGTGGGCCTGGGGGCCAGCAGTGTCACATCCTCTGATGCTTTCAGCAATCCTTTCCTGCCAGGCAGTGATGTGGTCGCACCCGCTGATTCCATCACCCAGAACGCCACCGGCATGTCTGCCTTCAGCAACCCTCTCCCAGATCCCAAAAATGAGCAAGATCCTGAAGCAGAACCTGTGGACCCCACCGAATACGGTCCTCCCGTTCCTTTGACCGATGTGAATTCCAACGCTCTGGGGGCCAGCAACGTCGCAGACAATGCTGAACTCAATTCCTCGGGCAGTGTGGGATTGACTGAAGCGACCTTACCCACCCCAGAGTTGAATCCGAACCTCTCGGGCAGTGCAGGATCTTCGGGTGTGGTCGCACCGGACAGTGAACTCAATCCCAACATCGGGGGCGGAGAAACTGGTGCGGGAGGAAGCTCTGGTGCGGGCTCTGGGGTGGTTTCACCTGAGGGGCCTTCTGTAGAAAATCCAGATGCTCCATTTGTGGCCTTCACCTTATCGGAAAAAGAAGCTGCTGACAAATACTGCGAAGGGATTGCCAAAGGTCTGGATGATGATGTCGCTCAAACCCTCTGCGAACAACGCAGAGCTCTGGGAGAATCCAAAGACCAATGGAACCTGGCCCGCAAAGACCTCCTCGACATGGCCTTCGCACAATTTGGTCCCTCTGGTGCCCTCGACATGTTCACTGTGATTCAGGCCCTGGGGCAAACCAACCACGATAAAATCGCTCTGGGTTTGCAAAGCATCCATGAACAAATGTCCAACGGTCTCATCAATAAAGAACAATTGCACCGTGCCGCGACCCTAGGCTTGAAATCCTTCAGTGCAAGACAGCGTTATGACCTTTCCACTTCTCTGGGCCAGCGAAAATTCATCCGAGAAGTAGGAAATGACCTCGAAGAAATGCTGGGCATCCTCTGCGAAAATCGTGGCATTCGCATGTGCAATGTGAACCTGCTAGCCCTCGGAGATGGACCCGAAATGAACTTTGGGGCCATGGCCATGAACATGAGTCCTGGCATCGCAGGCGGGTTCACCAAACTCTTCAATTCCAAGACCCTGGCCAACATCGCTGGAGATCTGGAAGAAAGTGCGGCCTCTGGATTGCTCAAACTGTGTATTGCACCATGTTGCAAATTGAAGCAGTCCTTTGATGCCACCACCCCAGTTTTAACCCCGAATGGAACCATCCCCATTCATGCCCTGACGGTGGGCACCCTGGTACTGGGTTTCAATGAGCAAACTGGGGAACAGGGGTACTACCCGATCCGCAGGGTGTTTGAGAACCAGGATCCTGTACTGACTGGACTGGTGATTGAAGATCCTGAGAGCAAAAAGCTGGATTACCTCACCACCACTCCTGAGCACCCTTTCTATGTTATGGAGGCTGCAGACAGTGAAACCAGACCCCAACCTGAGGGTCACCCGGACCTCTCGGACAGGTGGGTCGGAGCTGGACACCTGAAAGTGGGGGACAAACTCAAGCAGGCCGATGGCACACTGGGTGAAGTCAAGTATGTCAACACCATCCAGCAAGCCAGAACCATGTACAATCTGGAGGTCCAGGAAGCGCATACATTCTTTGTGGGCAATCAGGGCTGGTTGGTCCATAACTGTAATCCAGAAGAGGCTGTGAAATTCTTATTGGCAGAAGCAAAGAGGCTAGGGATTGACTTAAGCAATCACAAGTCCATTACGGCTGCCTATGATACTGTGACTGGCGAATGGCACCTGGGACTTCCTGGCGAATTGTTAAAAGGAAATGTGAACCCAAAGACTCAAAAGTTGATCAACTTTTCGACCAAAGCCAACAAGGACAAACAAGTTGAAGAATGGCAATGTGGAAACTGTTCAGAATTCACTTCGCTCAACAAGGGTTTCAATGCAAATCCAGCCCGCAAGCCTGATCCTGGGGATTACCAGCTGTATACTTTCTATCCTCAGCAGCTTGCCAAAGGAAATGCGACCCCTCGGGTTGCCTGTAAGTATTGTGAGAAGATCAGGCCATTCTTGAACATGATGTATCCCAAGAAGAAGTAGGAGATGACATGAAGACCGAGCTCAGCGAAAAATCCGCATTGTTCCTCCAGATGAGCCAGCAGCACAAATGGGATGACAACCGCAGAGAGAGCATCATGCTCTCTCTGCGGGAAGAAGGAATAGTTAATTCTGAAAGCGCTGAGGCTTATTTGAGCTTGTACGGCGGCCTCATCTTCACCCTAGCAGAAACAGAGCCAGATATTTTAAATAATTTGACAAAAATCGCCTCAAGTTTTGATGAAGTCATGATGCATCATGATGACATCCAGATCTTTGTCTTTGATTATTTGCTGGATGATGATAGAGATGATCGCCCATTAAGAACGAGAAAATTTTCTGGGGTATTGGGCAAGCAAGTCAGCATGATTGGTTATATCATAGACAGAGGGTATTTTTTTGATGTTTTGGTAGATGAAGATGGCATTGTTTACAAAGGAGATTTTGATCATCAAGTGATTTCCTGTCATGGAGATGATCTCAATGACATGATCAATCGAGCCGTAAATAATGAAGGTGTCACCGAAAGGATAAGCACTCCCATTGTATTCGATATTGTTGAAGATGAATGGATCAGAGTGGATGAAATCGAAGTTGAACGAAGAAGAAGATTGTATACGGGTGATATAGAATAGAAGTATTACTATAACTAGTGCCTATCCAGACAAGCTTAAAGAATAAAAGCCAGCTTTTGTAGAAAAGGATTATTGTAAAGCGCTGTTTTTTCAGCTTCAGTTGCTATCCATTCCACCTCCCCACTACCTTGGTGGGGACTTTGGCTTCCTGGATTAACTGAGATTTTTGTGTGTTAGGCCAGGTCCCCAAAGTGGGAGAATGAGCCTGTCATACCCCTTCGAGCCGACAAGCCTG
>NZ_BMOD01000017.1 GCF_014646895.1 Deinococcus roseus | reverse complement strand
CAGGTTTTACTGAAAGGCATGCAAGGCTGTACCAGGGTTTTCCCATGCAGAAGATCTGCCAAACCACACAAAGGTATCCCTACCCTGAAAGGCCAAACCACACAAAGGTGTCGCTATTTTGGGGGTTTTCTCGGGATTTCGCTTCCCTTTTCCTGGATAAACTGGAAGAGATGAATGCAGAAGACCTGTTGCAGCAAGAAGCCCGGCGGCTGACCAGAGATGCTTTGCTCCTCACCACCACCGAAACCCCTTCCGGGATTGTGGGCCACTGGGGTGGTGAATTTGTGCAGGCTGGCCCTTTCAAACACCACCAGACTGCAGAACCTGTGTTTGTCCTGACTGCACAGGCTGTTCCAGTGCCCTCTCAGGGCCTGACGGTGTACCGTCACCAGAACCGGGAGGGAACCGGGGGGTTTTCTGTGCTGCCAAAAGCGCATCGGGTCAAAGGCGCAGAGCCGCTGTATGCCCAGTTGAAAGAAAGTGTGCCTCCCCTTCAGGCCATTTGCCTTTATGGATCCACAGAAGTGGAACGCTGGCTGCGTGGCCTTGGACTGTCTCGCATGGATGACTGGCAACTTCCTGCAGATCTGGAAGACACCTACAACACCCTGGTGGGGTACGAGCCCTGGCCCTGGTGGAGCGGTCCCGATGTGGCCCTGGTGATGAACCCCTGGCCCATGATGTGGCCCGACGATGAGGTTTACCCCATTGCACCTGCTGGGCTGGTGGCGGCCACCCTGCGGGATGCAGAGCCTTACCTGCAAGTCTGGTGGTCTGAAGCCAGCATGGGCTGGTGGCTGGACCTCAAAACCACCTGAACAGGGTTGCAGAGCAGAAAAGGTTTCTGACAGGTTGTACGCAGTATAACAGGCTGGAATTCCACCCCGTTTTCGGAGGAGCCCCATGGACCACCAGCATCCCAACGTTGCCATCCTGACAGACTGGATTGGTCCTTTTCAGAAAACCGTCCTGAAAACCCTGCAAGAGACTTTGCATGCTGCAGGGGTCAGCACCACCACCTATGTGGGCCGGGAACTGCACCATCCCCATCCTGTGTATGCCACCAGCAACCACATCTACCAGATGGTGCAACCCCAGGGGCACCAGGGGGTTTTTGTGCTCACCTCCACCCTGGGGAACCACAGCACCGATGAAGAACTGCGGGCGTTTTTGCAGCCGTTCAGGCACCTTCCGGTGGTGGGCTTTGGACGGGCATTGCCCGGAGTGGTCACGGTGCAGGCCAGCAATTCCAGGGGGATGCAGGACCTGATGGAGCACCTGATTGTGCTGCAGGGACACCGCAAATTCGTGTTCATGCAGGGCGTGGAAGGCAACCCGGATTCCAGTGAACGGGAAAACATCTTCCGGGCAGTTTTGCAGGACCACGGTGTGGTTTTCAGGGAAGACCACTGTCTGAATGGGGATTTTTACCCTCCCACAGCAAGGCATGCCATGCTGCAGTTTTTGAAGGATGGACAGCGGGATTTTGATTGCGTGGTGTGCGCCAATGATGACATGGCTGTCGCGGTGATGGGGGTGCTGCAGGAACATGGCCTGCAGGTTCCGCAGGATGTGGCGGTGGTGGGTTTTGATGATGTGGAGAGTGGGCAGTCTGCACCTTCTCCCCTCACCACCGTCAGGCAACCTGTTGCAGAGATGGGCAGGGTGGCCGCCCGGCTTCTGCTGGACATGATGCAGGGCCTTCCCGGAGCAGATGTGCAGGTGCCTTCCCGGCTGGTCATCCGGGAATCCTGTGGCAACCGGACCTTGCCCGAAATCCCACTGGAAGACCTGCAGGAGCTGGATCCTCAGGGTGAACTTTTTGCTGCTTTTCTGCAGCAATTAAATGGAATCCAGAATGCGTTTTTGCCTTTCTGGAAGCAGACTTTGCAAACGGTGGACAGTGCAGTTCAGCTGGAGCGCTTTCAGAACCTGCTGCTTGGCTGGAGTGAAACCAGTGCCTGTCTGCCTGCAGACCAGCAGCAGAAAGCCCTGAAACTGGGGTTGCAGGCCAGCCAGCTGGTGTCTGAACGCATCGTGCGGCTGGAAACCCGCCAGACGGTGGGGCAATTGCGCCAGGTGCGGCACCTGTCCCATGTGGGCACCTCCATGGGGGCACATGACACCCTGGAAGGCCTGCTTTCTGAACTCAAGCACAGCCTGCCTTCCATTGGACTCCAGCACTTCATGCTGGCCCTCTACGACCAGTTTGGACGGCAGCCGGGCAACCGGGTGAAGGTGCAACTCAGCAGCGGAGGGGTGGGTCAGGAAGGCGAGGTGCTGGAAGCCTGTGATTTGTTGCCAGGTGTGCTCTTGCGGGATGGAGCTTCCCTCAACTGGCAGGTGCACCCGATTTACGTCAATGACGAGCATTATGGTTGCTTCATGATGGTGGAACCCCCGGACTGGGGTGGCGATGAAGAGCTGCTCCGTTACCTGGTGACCCGCAGCATCCACCACATGGTCAGGACCCAGGAGCTGATCCGTCACTCAGAAGAACTCGAACATCTGGTGCAGGAGCGCACCTGCCAGCTGGAAGAGGCCAACCGGGAGCTTCGCAAATCCCTCTTGATGGATGGCCTCACCCGCGTGTACAACCGCACGGCGTTCGACGATTACCTGCAGCGCACGTGGAAAGAGCACCAGCGTTCAGGCCAGAGCCTTGCCCTGATCATGTGCGATGTGGATTTCTTCAAGAAGTACAACGATGCCTGCGGCCATCTGGCCGGGGACCAGTGCCTGAGGTCCATTGCCCAGGCGCTTTTCCAGGCGGCTTACCGTCCGGGCGACATGGTGGCCCGTTATGGCGGCGAGGAGTTCGTGGTGGTGCTTCCAGAAACCACGGCAGAGGGAGCCAGACGGGTCGCCGAGCGCATTCAGGCCACCGTGGCGGCCCTCAAGCTTTCCCATCCTGCTTCAGAGGTGTCTGAGCACATCACCCTCAGCATGGGGGTCAAGTCCCAGGTGCCCCGTCCGGGTGAAGATGCGCTGCAACTGGTGCATCAGGCCGATCAGGGGCTTTACCAGTCCAAACGGCAACAGAGGAACCACATCACGGTGTTATGAGGGGGTGTCCTGCAGCAGGGTCAGAAAAGCCTGCACGGCTCTGGACTGGGTGGCAGGAGGCCCACCCACCACCCGGAATTCCCGCTGCAGGCCTTGCAGGGGAACGGGAAGCTGCACCAGCAGACCGGTTTGCACTTCCCGCTGCACCGAGCGTTCAGAGAGGAAAGCCACCCCCAGGTTTTGCAGCACCGCTTCTTTGACGGCTTCGGTGCCTGCGAGTTCCAGCACGGTTTGCACCTGAAGGCCTGCCTGTTGCAGGGCACGCTCTGCCACTTCACGGGTGCCGGATCCTGCTTCCCGCCAGATCACCGGAAGATGCTGCAGGTCTGAGGTTTGCACCTGCTCATGGGCCAGGGGATGCTGTGGGCTGGCCACCAGCACCAGATGGTCCTGATGGAACACAAAAGAGTGCACATCTGTGGGCAACAGGGGAGGAGGGCCTTCAATCAGGGCCAGTTCGCTGGTGCTGTTCAGCAGAAAATTCAGCACTTCACGGGTGTTGCCCTGCCGGACCTGCAATTTCACCCCCGGATGCTGCTGGTGGTAGTGGGCCAGCATGCCAGGCAACAAGGTGGCTGCAATGGTCAGGCTGGCCGCCACCCGCAAATTTCCGGTTTGCAACCCCTGCAGGTCTTGCAGGTAAGTACGGGTCCCTTGCAGGGCACGTTGCACGGTTCTGGCGTGTTCAAGAAGCCCCTGTCCTGTGTTGGTGAGGGTGACCCCGTGGCGGTGCCGCTGGAACAGGGGTTCTCCAACCACGGTGGTCAGTTGTTTCAGCTGGCTGGAAATGGCGGGCTGACTGAGGTGCAACTGTTCACCAGCGGCGGTGAGGCTGCCGTGCTCTGCGACCACCAGAAAGGTGAGGAGGTGCTCAGGATTGACCTGCATGCCCGCATGATATCAAAAATTTGAATAAAACAGACAAAAATTCGATTTGACCTTGATATCTTAGGGCTTTTATGCTGAGACCCATGCAGCACCGTACCGTTCATCCCAGCTTTCACCTGCCTCTGGTGCAGCACTTTTCCCCCAACCTTTATGCCATCACCATGGGCACCGGGATTCTCGCCCTGATGATGGGGAAGCTTCCCTGGGAAGCGGCGTTCAAAACCGGTGAACTGCTGTGGATGCTGAATGCCCTGCTGTTCTGCGGGTTCAGTGTGCTGTTCGGGCTCAAGGCCCTGCTGTACCCCACAGAAACCCGACAGGTGCTCGACCACCCCACCCAGAGCCTTTTTCTGGGCGCTGTCCCCATGGGCCTTGCCACCGTGATCAATGGCCTGCTGGAATACGGGCTGCCTTTGTGGGGCAGCAGGGTGGTGCCCTTTGCTCAGCATCTGTGGATGCTGGACGCTGTGCTGGCCCTGATCACCTGCACGCTGGTGCCTTACCGCATGTTCACCCGCAGCCAGCATCCCCTGAAAGAAATGACCGCCCTGTGGCTCTTGCCGGTGGTGGCCCCGGAAGTCACTGCAGCCAGTGCCGGGCTGTTGATCCCGCACCTCTCCCAGCACGCCTGGGGAATGTTGTGCACCAGTTATGTGCTGTGGGCTTTCTCGGTGCCGCTGGCCCTGATGCTGCTGACCGTGCTGGTGTTGCGACTTACCCAGCACCAGTTGCCTGGGCGTGAAATGGCCCTCAGCATGTTCTTGCCGATTGGGCCACTGGCCACCGCTGCCCTGGCCTTGCTGCAACTGGGAGGGGCTGCTGGACCCGTGCTGGCAGCCCAGAATTTGCCATCCCTCACCCCGGTGCTGCAGGGCATCGGACTGGTGGGAGGACTGGTGCTGTGGGGTTTTGCATGCTGGTGGTTGGTGCTGGCCCTGCTCACCACCTGCCGTTACCTGAAAACCGGGCTGCCGTTCAACCTGGGCTGGTGGGGACTGACCTTTCCGGTGGGGGTGTTCAGCGCGGCCACCTTTGCCCTTGCAGATGTGACCCACCTGACCCTGCTGAGGCACATGGCAACTGCGCTGGTGGGGGTTCTGGTGCTGTTGTGGATGCTGGTCACCCTGCGCACCCTGCAACACCAGATGCAGCCCTCAAACACCTGATGTGCGGCCTGGAACCCCAGGAAAAAGGAGCAAGCATGAAAAACGAAACAGCAGGACAGAAACACCGGTTTTCAAGGTTTGTGCAGGTGTTCAGCAGTGGGAAGTGGAATTCATGACCCTGCTCTGGGAGCAGCACTGGCAGGCCTTGCAGGAAACCCGTCTCTGGTGTGAACAGCACCTGCTGGACCACACCCTGAATCAGGCAGAAGAACCAGAAGTGAGGGTGATTCCGCTGGACAATCACCGCTCCATGACCTACTCGGTTTCCCTGCAGAACTGCCTGCGGTCGGCTGTGCTGAGGCCCCAGAATTACCCAGAAGATTGGGGATACCTTGTTTTGAATGCCCCTGAAATTGAAACCCTGCTTAAGAAACGCAGAACCCTCTTGAACGCTGCGGGAGAACCCACCCTCAGAGGCCGCATCCTCTGTGTGGGAGAAGAAACCGACACCTACATGGGAGAAGGGGTCCCGGCTTCAAAGGGGTTCATCGATGAAATTTACATGCCCCCATGGGACACCTGGTTTGCTTATTTGCCTGGTGAAAAAGCCAGCGAAGGTGTGCTGCTGGCCTGGATTCCAGAAAGGTTGGTGGAACAGGTGCAGACTGCCCTTGAGGCGGCCGCAACACAACCGCTGATGTGGCTGGATGAACTGCACAACCTGGAGGAATGGGGAGGACGTGAAGGGCAGCAAGTCCTGGTCCGGGAAGCCCATGGTGCCTTGCAGCACAGGCTTTTGGAGCATGAGGGTGAGGGTTCCTGAAAAACCTGTTTCAGTTCCAGCTGGGAAGGCCAGCGTGAAGCAAGCATTCAGGATGACAGTTCGGTGACAGCATCATTGGGTACACTGAACGCATGAACAGGGCATTGCAGGGAGCATCATGACTTCTGGCCCCCTCCAGCGGGTGGACCCCATGGCCTGCCAGATGCTCGATGCACTGGATGAACCGGCCTGGCTGGCCAACCGTGAAGGCACGGAATTCATCAACAACCAGCTGTTTTTGCAAATGTTTCCTGCGCACCCTGGAGATCCTGCAGAGCTGGAAGACATGCTGCACCCCGAAGACCAGGATCGGATTGCCCTTTTTCTGTCCCAGCATTTTCAGGGGGATCAACCGTTCAAGACAGCTTTTAGGGCCAGGGGCCGCACACAACAGCACCTGTGGTACGAATTGAAGGTGCATCCCCTCAGGCATGCTGGAGAGGTGACAGGCTGGCTGGGCCGGGTCAAACCTCTGGAGAGTTCTGCAGATCACCTTGCAGCCATTCTGGAACACCTCCCCATGGCCATCAATGTGATGGACCTCTCGGGTGAAATCATCATGATGAACAGCCACCAGGAACGGGCCTCCCACACCACCCGTGAACATTACCTGGGCAAAACCGTTCAGGAGGTCTCTCCCCAGTACACCGAGATCTTCCGCCAGGTGATCGAGGAGGTGCACCGGACCGGGAAAGCCCTGGCCCCCAGAGAATACCTGACCGCTGCAGGCGAGTGGTGGCGCTCTTTTCACTTTCCAGTCAAGGCCGCAGATGGCCGCTGGCTGGGGGTGGGAAACGCCTCCCTGAACATCACCGAGCAGAAAAAAGCCGAACAGCGTGCGCTGACCCAGCAACGGTTCCTGCAGCAACTCACCGATGAAGTTCCAGCCACCATCCAGATCCGCAACATCCAGACCGGAGAGGTGGTGTTCCGCAACCTCTACACCACCCTGGTGCTGGGGTTCACGCCAGAAGAATTTCAGGCCATGACCCCTGAGCAGCAATTCACCCTGGTTCCCCCGGAAGATTTGCCCAGAATCATGGGGGTGACCGAAAGGATCAAAAACCTGCAGCCTGGAGAGAGCATTGAAGACGAATACCGCCTGAAACACAAAGATGGACACTGGCGCTGGTTGTTCGGGCGCTCCACGGTGTTCACCTGGGATGACCAGGGGCAGGCCCTGGAAAGCCTCACGGTGGGCCTGGACATCACCCGTCGCAAACAAACCGAACTGGAACTGGAAGCCAGTGAGAAACGCCTGCAACACCTGCTGGAAGGCCACAGGCGTTTTGTGTCGGACGCTTCGC
This sequence comes from Deinococcus roseus, assembly GCF_014646895.1. NCBI lineage: Bacteria > Thermotogati > Deinococcota > Deinococci > Deinococcales > Deinococcaceae > Deinococcus > Deinococcus roseus. Next base: position 102,649 of record NZ_BMOD01000017.1, on the reverse strand, counting down.
ATGAAATCAAAACACCCATTGCAGGCATTCAGGGCAATTTGGAGGTGCTGCTGCGTTACGCAGACATCCCGGAAGAAGAAAAACGGGAGATCATCCAGGACTGTCACCGGGAAGCTGCCCGCCTGGGACGTCTGGTTCAGGATCTGTTGCACCTTGCCCGTTCTGGCAGCGGCATGCTGATGGTGCAGGACGAGGTGCGGCTGGACCAGCTGGTGCAAGACACCCTCAGGGACTTTGAATCCATCAGGGGCCAGCGTGAACTGCAGCTGGGAGATGTGCCAGAATGCGTGGTGGAGGGAGATCCAGACCGCCTGAAGCAACTGCTGGTGATTCTGGTGGGCAACGCCCTCAAATACACCCCGGACGGAGGCAAAGTCACCGTGGACCTGCAAGACCATGACCGGTGGGTGCTGCTGCATGTGACCGACACCGGAATTGGCATCGCCGAAAAAGATTTGCACCGCGTGTTTGAACGGTATTTCCGGGCAGACCACTCCGCACTGGGCAAGGATCCCGGTGGGACCGGACTGGGCCTCCCCATTGCCCGCTGGATTGTGCAGGAACATGGTGGGGAAATCCATCTGGAAAGTGATCTGGGAAAGGGCACCACCGTGGTGGTGAAGTTGCCTGCTCCGGCCATCACACCGCATTGAGGCAGAAGGCAAGGATGCCGAGGGCAAGACGCAGAAGGCAGAAATTTGTTACCACAATTGTAGGGGCGCAGCACGCTGCGCCCCTCGGAAACCATTCAAGACCAGAATGCTGGTGTTTTGCGCTCCAGACACAAGACGCGTGGCACGCCTCAATGCTTTTGCTCGCTGTTCAACATCTTCAAGAAAGCCTCCACCAAATCTGGGTCCAGCAGGGTGCCTGCTTCTTCCCTGAGCTGATGGACAGCCTCCTGATGGCTCCAGGCGGGTTTGTAGGGCCGTTCGCTGACCAGGGCGTCGTACACATCCACCACTGCGAAAAGGCGGGCCAGCAGGGGAATGTCCTGCCCTTTGAGGCTTTTGGGGTAACCGCTGCCATTCCAGCGTTCCTGGTGGTATAAAACCACTTCCAGTGCCTCTGTGGGCAGGGTGGGGATGTGGTGCAGCAGGTCATAGCCCACACCGGGATGCTGCTGGATGAAGCCCCAGTCCTGGGAATTCAGGCGTTCAGGTTTCAGCAGCACCTGATCCGGGATGGCCACCTTGCCCACATCGTGCAGGTAGGCCCCGAAACGCAGGGCGTCCAGTTGCTGCTGGTCCAGCTTGACCGCTTGCCCCAGACGTTCTGAGAGTTGCACCACCCGGTCGGTGTGGCCTTTGGTTTCAAAGTCCCGGTATTCCAGCACCAGCCCCATGGCCCTCAGGGTTTCCTCCCGGGCTTCTTTCAGGCGTTCCAGGTCCAGCAGGCGGTGGTATCCCAGGCTGACCCGTTCGGTGACGGCCGTGCACAGCCTGCGGGTGGAATCGCTGATGGGCTGGGGAACGCGGCTTCCCATGAACATCACTCCACACAGGGTCTGTCCTGCCACGATGGGCAAGATGGCCACAGATGGAAACTGCTCTCCGAGAGGGGTTTGCAGGTGGTGTTCGTTGCGGTTGCTGAAAAACACAGGGCTCAGGGCAGGCAGGTTTCCGGGCACCTCCTGGGCGGTCATGCTGTCCATCACCTGCTGCACCAGGGTGCGGAATTCCTCTTCGCCTTTTCCCAGGGTGCGAATCAGAGACAGCCCCTCTTCTGACACCCGCACAAACGAGCCGCACTGAAACTCGGTGAGGGGCAGCAAAAATTCAAGGGTGCTGACCGACAGAACATCCGGCTCGGTCACGGTTTCCAGCTGGTAGGTCAGGTCCAGCAGGGCGCGGTAACGTTCCAGCTGCTGGTGCAGCCGGAGTTCGGCCCATTTGCGGTCGGTGATGTCCATGGTGGTGAGGTGAAACTCCCAGTCTTCGGGTCCCAGTTCCACCCGGCGCACCACCGAAGACACCCAGCGTTCTTCTCTGGCGCGGGTGATGATGCGGTACTCCATGGGTTCAGAAGGTCCCTCATCCTGTTGAAAGAGCTGCAGCCTTGCTTCCAGAACGAGTGCAAGGTCTTCGGGGTGCACCAGTTTGCTGTAATCCAGGTCCTGCATTTCCTCTGCGGTGTACCCGAACAGGTGCATGCAGGAAGGCGAGGTGTAGACCCTGTCTCCTGTTCTGGAGATGATCTGCAGCACACTTCCGGCATGGTGCAGCATCTGTTCAAGCTGGTGGGCACGCTGCAGGGATTCCTGCTGGTACTGCACCTGCTGGGTGACGTCCCGGGCCACCATCAGCCACATGTCTCCCTCCAGCAGCGAGATGGTGAGTTCGGTCCACAGCACCTGACCGTCGCGGGTGGTGCCTTTCACGGTGTCACGGGTGTTTTTGCCTTGCTGCATGCGGTGCATCAGGCGCAGGAAATGGTCTTGCCGAACCGAGGCGTGCAGCAGCACTTCAGGGCTTTCCCCCAGCAATTCATCCAGAAAAAACCCGGTGCGCAAAAGCAGGGTGCGGTTGATGTACGTGATGGTCGGATGGGGATCCCCCATCGGGTAGGTCATCAGCAAGATGGCATCGGAACTCTCGTGCAGCATGCGGTGAAGCACCTGGCTGGAGAGTGCGGGAACGTTTTGAGAAGAGGACATGCCAGGAACCCCTCCGGGAGTGAAAGCAGGGAATGTGAAACCTTGAATAACAGTGTACTGCCATATTGACGTTTTGGCCCATGGACACGGGCCCATCGGTGCTGGAAGAGGTTTGCGGGTGGCTGTAAACTGTGAACTGCAAGAACAGCAGAAGACTTTCATGCCCCTGCTGGCCCAGACCCTCACACGGGAACTGGAGCAGGCCAACCGGCAACTGGCCTCGCTGGGGATGGAACGCCTGCAGCTCTACCAGAAGCTGGAACAGCAGGGCCGGGAATTTGAACGGCAGGCCCATGAAAACCCCCTGACCGGTCTGTGCAACCGTCGGGCGTTCTTTCAGATCTGTGAGCAGAAAGTGTTGCAGGCCCAGCAGGGCACAGAACTGTCGCTGGCATTGCTGGATGTGGATTTCTTCAAACACATCGTCGAAGCTGTAAATGGCCTTCATTAACACTTTTTCATGGTTGGCTGCAGGTTTCTGGTGACATCCTGGGGTGCATGATCAGATCAACGCCCCTGTTTCAGGATTGGAGAACCGAACCATGCACGTCCTGCCCACCCACCATGTTTACGATGTTCCCCCGGAAGTGGCCCGCAGGTGCTGCCAGCTTTCAGATCTGTTCCAGCCGTTTGGTCCCCGCTTTCAGAGTTTTTCCAGGCCCGAACTCCTGCGTGTGGCCCATGAGGTGTTTGGCTGTGATCCTGAAGCCCAGGACGAGGAGGAATTGCTGGACTGCATCACCCAGATGGCGGCAGAACGCAAATCCCACCAGATGTATGTGTTGCAGCTTTCCGGGAACATCATTCAGGGTTTTGTGTTGCTGGTGCCCACGGTGCAGTTGCCTGAACTGGAGCAGGTTCTGCGGGTTGCCGGAATGAAGCTGCAGCTTTGATGGCCTTCAGGTTTTGTAAGGGCTTTCATTTTCTGCCTGTGGATCGACCTGGTGGCAGGTGCTCCCTGCATTTGATGCGGCCCCGAACTGAAAAGGACCGGTTGCAACCGGTCCTTTGAGAGGCCTTAGCCTTGCTTTTTGCTTCAGGGCTGGGCTTTGATCTCGTCCAGGTACAGGGTGCCAGAAGCAGGGTTGCCCTCGTTTCGGTTGATGTAGATGCCAAAAGCGCGAATGTCTTTCAGGAGGTCTCCACCGAGGGTTTTGCCTGCATTGCTGGTGTCCCAGGGGGCCACTGTGAAGCTGTTGAAGGGAATCTCCAGCCATCCAGCCACAGTGCCTGCCAGTGATGGATAGGCTTCAAAAGAGATGCCACTGGCATTCACCTGCAAGACCAGTTTGTTGTTGCTGCCGTCTGGCTGCAGCCACAACCTGAGTTTGCTGGCCGCAGACCAGTCTGCTCCGGCCAGGTTCTTGACCTCTCCGGTGTAGCCCTGCCCGGCCAGGGTGTACTGGAATTTCAGGCCATAATTGCCCTCGCCTTTGTGCGCACCGTCCAGTGTGATGGTGTTGAGGTCTCCTGCAGGGCTGTAAGCTGCGTCCAGCAGGGAGTTGCTGCCCTTGTACCGGTCAAAGGAATCCACGGTGAGGGGGCTGGTTTCGCCTGCCGCATCGCCAATGTAGAGGGTGACATTTTGCTGCATCACCTTGCCGCCAGCCGCGTACACCTTCACGGTCAGGGTGGTGGCGGTTTCGTCCAGTGCAGCATCGGGTTGCCATTCTGCGGTGTAATAGCCCAGTGCAGAAGTGGCATCAAGGGTCATCTCGTGTTCGGTGGGATCACTGCCCACCAGATAAGTGACTTTTTGCACCTGCTGGTTCAACACCTTCACCCGCAGGGTGGTTTTGACCTTGCTGGACAGGATCTGTTGGCCGGTGGGAGAAACCACATGCATGAAAGGCTGCTCTGCTGCGGTGTTCACCTTGCGGGTGTAAGCGTCCGACTTGCCCACCTCTTTGCTGAACAGGGTGTAGGGGTCTTTGTAATACTCTGTGAAGTCTGGCAGCAGTTCATGGTCCCCCAGTCCAGGCGCGTTCTTGTAAGGCACAAAAAGTGCATCTGAACTGAAGTTGGCCCAGGTCAGCATGTAGGCCATGCGGCTTGCATCCCGGTCCGATTGCAGGGCGGCCAGCAATTTGGTGAAGAAGTTCAGGTCCTGGGTTCCTGTGCTTTTCAGGCCCGAGTGGCCAAACTCGGTGAAGGCGGACACTTTGCCTTTCTGGTCGGCCAGCTTTGAAATCAGTTTTGCGTCCTGCACTGCGCCCTGAAACCAGCCCTGGGTTTTGCTGTCGTAGTAGGTGTCAAAGCCCAGAATGTCCACATAGTCGTCTCCGGGGTAGGTTTCCAGGAAGGTGCTTTCTGTGCTGTTGAAAGGACTGCCCGGAGAGAAGGCATACAGGAAGTTGTGCACGTTTTTGACATCCCGCAGGTACTCCACGGTGAAACGGTAAATTTCCTGGTATTGCTCCGCAGTGCGGTAAGGAGCGCCCCACCAGAACCAGCCGCCGTTCTGCTCGTGGAAAGGCCGGAAAATCACCGGAATGGCCTTGCCGCTGTCGTCTTTTAGCTTCACTGCAAAGTCAGCAATCATGTCCAGAAATGCGGTGTACTGGGCGTGTTTGTCGCCTCCGGGTAGGATGTGTGAGAGCACACTGCCTTTGGTGTCGTAGAAGTTCCCCCCGGTCACGAAGTTGGGCATGTGGGAACTGAGGGTCAGCACCCCGCCTGCTGCGTAGGCTTTCTTCATCACAGAGATCAGGTTGTCGCGGCTCTGTTTTTTCTGTTCTGCAGAGCCTCCGTACACCCCGGGTTTCTCAAACCCTTCCAGGCTGAGGGTGTCCCACCCGAACATGCCCGGAAAATCACCCACGGCATTTTTGACTTCGGATTCGCTGCCGTCATGGGTCGTGATGGACACGCCCTCGGTGGTGGCATGCTGGTGCCCGAAAATCACACCTTTGCCCCGGATGGCATTCAGGTGATCAAAGAGAGAACGGGTGCGGTCATCGGCATGGGCATCCACCAGATTCACCACGGTGAGAGGAGGGGGCAGGGTGTTGCAGGCCGAGAGGGCCATCAGGGCCAACAGTCCAGCAAAACGGGGAAGGGGTTTCAGGGTCATTTCGCGTCCACCTTATCGATGTAAAAGTCACCTTTGCTGAAAAACACATTGATGGCGTGCACGGCGCTCAGGTCAGGAGCGGTCCCATCGCAGGACACTTTTGAAAGGTCGATGCTGGCCGTGACGGTTTTTCCAGCATCCACCCAGGTCCAGTCTGACCCCTGACACCATTTCCAGCCTGCTCCGGTTTGCAGGGCCACATTGTAGGAGGTGCCTGCAGCGCCGGTTTTCAGGTCAAAAGTCAGGGTGGTTTTGCCTTCCAGAGAGAGGTCCTTCACCACGCTGAACCAGTCTCCGTCTGTGCTGACCGAGTGGATCAGCAGGCCTTTTGTGCCATCGGTGTGGAAGTCGGCGGTCTGCTCCACACTGCCGCTTTCGGGCTTGATGGGTTTCCATCCGTCCGTACCGGTTTCAAAAGAGAACAGGGCAGAGGTGACGGGAGCGGCTTTGGTCAGGGTCACGGTGATGGAAGCTGCTGAGGAGGTGGCTTTTCCTGAATCCTGCACGGTGTAATGCGCAGTGGAGGTGGCATCTTCTGCAGTCTGGGCGGTGAAGGTGATTTTGCCTGCCTCCAGCTTGAAGGTGCCTGCTGCGGTGCTGAAGGTGTTTTGCTGCCCTGCCGTTTGCGGATCAAGGTCCAGGGTGCTTGCGTCCAGGGTATTGCCGCTGCTGGGGGTGTCGTTGGAAAGCACGTCCAGCACAAGGGTGCCCCCCATTTCGGCGGTCATTCTGGCGTTGTCGTTGCGGGCCGTGGGTGGGGCTTTGGGGGCAGGGGGAACCTGGGCATTGCAGGCCAGCAGGGCTGCAGTGAGAACCAGAACCAGCGGGGTGGTGCGCGTCAGGTGCATGAATCCTCCGGGGGATGTCAAAGCAAAGGTGGAAAGGGCAGACGGGAAGATTGCCGTGACCTGCAACAGCAGGCCACCAGCAGAAAGCACCCGTCTGGACGGGTTGAACATGGCACAGCAAAGGTGTTTTGACCATAGCATCTGTTTAGCAAACTGTCAATTCCGTTTCGGAAGTGTTTCAAGAAAACCGTGTCAGATCTACAGGAGTAGGCTGCCTTCCCTTTGGGTTTAAAGGCGGAATTTATGTGCTCAGAACGCGATATGCTTTCTGAAAACGAAGAACCCATGGCCGTGAACTCAGGGTTCGAAAGAGAGGCATGGAGAAGATTTGTTTAGTGAACAGCGTGATCCCATGACACCGCAGAGTGGAGTGCGGATTGAAGTTCAATAAAATCGTTTTCAGTGATTTGCCTATGTGTTGGTTGAGGTGTCATGGGAAGACGTTGCGATTCATGCCCATAAAAGGATTACCTGGAAGTGATTTCTCTCAAATGGAATGGCGCTTGTGCAGACTTTGTTTTCCTGGCTTGCAAAGCGAGAAAATTTTTCCTATAATCAATGCAAACGTTTCCAGAAAAATCCATCATGTGCAGAACAGGTTGCTGCAGAACCCCTGCTGCCCTGTCCTGCTTCAGGAGTTTCCATGACCCCCAGATCTGCCACCCTTGTTTTGACCTGCCTGCTGCTGGGCAGCAGCCTTGCCCTGCAAAATGCCCCTCTGGCCAGTCCTGTGCAGGAATGGCTGACCACCCCGGACCAGAGCAAACTGCTCTCTGCGGAAAGTGCGCTCAGTTTTGCTCAGGACGGTGGGGAAATGTACCCCACCATCACCATAGATGAAGGGCGCACTTACCAGCAGATGGAAGGGGTGGGGGCTGCCTTCACCGACTCCAGCACCTGGCTCTTGCAGAAAAAACTCAGTGCACAGCAGCGCAAAGCCGCACTGGAAATGCTCTTTGATGCTGAAAAAGGCATCGGACTGGATTACACCCGCATTCCCATTGGATCGAGCGATCTGGCCCTGAACCACTACAGCTACGACGATCTGGCCAAAGGCGAGACCGACCCGGAGCTGAAGAAATTCTCGATTGCGCACGATGAGGAATACATCATTCCGACCATCAAAGAAGCGCAGGCCATCAACAGAGACCTGAAATTCATGGCTTCCCCATGGAGCCCTCCTGGCTGGATGAAAACCACCGACAGCCTGATCAAGGGCAGCCTGAAGTCCGAATTCCGGGAGGCCTACGCCAGCTACTTCCTGAAGTTCATTCAGGCTTACGGGCAACACGGCATTGCCATTGATGCCATCACCCTGCAGAACGAACCCCACTACGAACCCGACAATTACCCTGGCATGCGCATCGAACCCCGTGAGCAGGCCGAGATCATCCGGGACCATATCGGGCCACTGTTTCAGAAGAACAACATCGACACCAGGATCCTGGTGTGGGACCACAACTGGGACGAGTATGACTACCCCATCCAGGCTTTAAGCGATGCAAAGGCCAGACCGTTCATTGCCGGAACCGCGTGGCACTGTTACGGCGGAGATGTCAAAGCCCAGAACCAGATTCATGACACCTACCCGGACCTGGGCACCTACTTTACAGAGTGCTCCGGGGGCACCTGGCGTCCCGGCTTTGCCGACAACATCAAGTGGGTGGCCAGCAACCTGATCATCGGGGCACCCCGCAACTGGGCCAAGACCGTGGTGATGTGGGGCCTTGCCCTTGATCCCAGCGGCAATCCCCACGCGGGCGGATGCGGAACCTGTGCAGGCCTGATTTCCATTGATCAGGACACTGGAGAAGTGAAACCCTATGTGGACTACTACGTGTTCGGGCATTACGGCAAGGCCGTCCGTCAGGGCGCTTACCGCATTGATTCTGCCACCTACAATCTGGCAGAGCCCACCGATTTGCAAACGGTGGCCTTCAAAAACCCGGATGGCAGCAAAGCCCTGATTGTGTTGAACAACGGTTCAGACCCCATCACCTTCAAGGTCAAGGAATACGGATCCAGCTTTTACGCCACGTTGCCTGCAGGTGCGCTGGCGACCTACAAGTGGAGTGGCATGGGCAGCGAAAATCCTGCGCCGCCTGCCCCCAAATTCCCACCCAGAAATGCCTTCAAACGCATCGAGGCCGAAAGCTACAGCAGCATGAAAGGGGTGCAGAAAGAAGGTTGCACCGATGAGGGGCTCGGTCAGGATGTTGGCTGGATTGACAATGGAGATCATCTCGTGTTCGATGAGGTGGATTTTGCAGAGGGCGGAGCCACTTCCCTGAGCGTGCGGGTGGCCAGTGCCAACCAGGGCGGCACCATCGAAATTCATGAAGGCAGTCTGGATGGCCCGGTGATTGCCACGGCCAAAGTGCCTGGCACCGGAGGCTGGCAGAACTGGCAAACCGTCACCGTTCCCGCACAGGTGGGGGCAGGGGTGAAGAAACTTTACGTGGTCTTTCCGCAGAGCACCGCATTCAATGTGAACTGGCTGCAGTTCAGCAAGTGATTTTTCGCAGGCCAGCGGATTTGCATTCCGCTGGCCTGCTTCTTTGCCGTCTGTCAGGCCTTTTTTGGGCACACCAGAATGTCAGTGAACTGTAAGGCCCAGGGTTTAGCATGGAACCATGACGACACAGCTGGGGGAAGACCGCAAAGATGCCCTGTGCTACCAGTTGCAGGAAACCCACCTGCTGTTGCAACTGGGCAGCACCCCGACAGACCACAAACACCTGTTGCAGGCCCTGCACCGTGCCCACCAGCACCTGTTGCCGCTGTCTCCTGCTCTGGCCCTGAGGCTTTCCCCTCTGCCTGCCCAGCTGTCGGAGGCAGACCTGAACATCCTGCAGTTACACCGCACAGAAGCGCTGGATTGTGTGGAGGGTGCTTTGTGGCTGCTGGAAAACCAGAGTGGTCCAGACGTGCCTGCCCTGGTGCAGCAGATGGGTGTGCAGGGCATGGCAGACCTGATGGCAGATGCCTGGAGCCTGCTGTGTGGTTCTGGACCCTGAAGGCTGCTCTGGTGGAAACCACCGTGCTTTGAAACGCAAAATCCTGAAAAGACAGAAACAGTGTGCAGAAAGGTGAAAATCACCTGCAATTTTTGTTGAATTTTCTGAAAACCTTTTCTTGCATTTTAGCGATCAAGACAGGGTGTGAAGGCCAGATTCTTGCTGGAATGAAAGGAGGAAAAATGTCTATTCAACTTTTAATGCGTGTGAAATGGATTTTTTGTCCTTTTCGGTATTGCTAAATGGTCTCGAAGCCATGAAATGAAAAACACCTCTTGCGGAAAAGCTTTTCTTGGTATAAGGTGTGTTCACAGCCAAAACAAACCACCTTCTTGCATCCAGCCCTCTGGTCTTCTGCCCTGTGAGATGGCCTGTTGACCCCCTTCAGCAGGTCGATGTGCAGCCTGTCCTGTTGCACCATCCTTTTCTCTGATGTCCTGTTGAAGTCCTCAACAGGACAGGTCTGCCTGTGTTTTGCCTGTGTTTTGAAAGGAGTTCCCATGAAAAAGTCCCTGATCCTGTCTTCACTCTTGTTCCTTGTTGCCTGCAGCCAGACCTCCAATCCCTCCTCCAGCACCATTCAGAAGCAAGCCGACAGTGGCACTCCCGGTGCTGGCCAGGCCTGGGGGGGTGGCAGTTTTGTGGATGATTTCTCTTACTGGGGGTACAATGCCGACCTCTGGCAGGCCATTGACAACAACAACGGAGCCCCTTTTGGTTGCACTTTCAAACCGGCCAATGCCTTCCCGGATGTGAACGCCCAGGCCAGTGTCAAACTGAACTTGCAGCTCAACACCACCGGAACCCGCTGTGCCGAACTGAAAACCAAGCAACGTCTGGCCCAGCCCAGATCCACCATCGGGGGCACCTTCAACCTGGACAACGTTTCCGGGACGCTGGCCAGCATTTTCACCTTCAAGCGCTGGGACACTGGGGGCGGAGCCTGGCAGGAAATCGACATCGAGTACATCCCCAACTGGCCCGGAGCCACCACCACCAGCAAGGCCCGCTACCACGTGGCGGTGATCTATCAGGCCACCTCTACCAGTGACAAATACATCTACGAAGGTTTCATTGATGTGGGAACCGGAATTGTCACCTCCAGCAACTACACCAATGCCCTGTTCAACTGGGACACCGCCTCGGTGCAGTGGAAGTATGGCAGCAACGTGATTTTCACCATGAACAAGGGCACTCCCCCTGCAGAGTCTTTCAATTACGCAGAAAACGGCTACACCGTGCACGTGTACCGCAACAACACCTACAACGGCACACTCAATGTGGCCTCTGCGCACTTCCCCACAGACCTGACTTACATCTACATGAATTACTGGCGTGGAGACAACTCTTCTGGCATTCAGTCTTTCATGGGCGCTTATCCTTCCAACAACCCCACCGCCACGGCACGTTACACCAGCCTTTACTACACCCGCTGGTGAGTTTTTCCTCTGCCGTTCCTCTTTTTTGACAAGAATCCCGCTGCCCAGACTTTCAGGCAGCGGGATTCTTGTGCAGCACTCAGCGCTCCAGATAGGCCATGGTCCAGTATTTCAGGCTGGGCACCGTGAAGGACACGTATTTTCCGCCGCTGTCTGCGCCCTGGGTGTAAGACACATTGTATGCCTTGCCGTGGTCGCGGTCTGGAGAGGCCACCCACAGCGTTTTTCCACTGGCCAGCGAACCCGAGTAATACATTTTGATGGGAAGGTTGTTCAGCACGGTGGGCACCGGGTAACTGGCGGTGTTGTCACGCCACTTGCTGGAGAGGTTGTTCTTGAAGTTGATCAGGTGCAGGATGTCAAATCCGGTTTTCTGTTTGCGGAGTTTCCACACTGCTCCCGCTGCGCCCGTGGTGCTGGAAGGCACACCCGTGACATCGGTTCTGAGGGTGGAGGTCTGCGCACCGTCCATCAGCAGGTTTTCATAAGCGGTCTGGAAGGTGTAGAAATCCAGCTGGGCGTTTTTCAATTCGCTGCTCATCTGCAGTTTCTTGTTGGGGAAGTACTCGGTGCAAAGCAGGTTCTCTCCGTCGCCCAGTTCCAGGTGGGTGGCCCCCGAGGCAAAGATCGCTGCATTGGTCAGCAAGATGGAAGGGGTGTTGAAGAATCTGGTGGTGCCGTCCGGGGTGCTGTTGCAGTAATCCCGGTTCATGTAGGCCGGAAACACAATGCCCTTGCTGGTTTTTGCCCGGATGCGGTCCGCAATGGTGTTGAAGTCTGCATAATCGTCGGAGAAACTGTCGTCCCACAGTTCGGTGTAGACCACATCCACACTGGCGCTGAGGGCGGTGTCATCCAGACCATAAGTCGCCACGTTGTTGAAGACCATGCGTTTCTGCAAATTTGTTTTTGCTGCGTTGATGAAGGGCACAAAGGTGGATTTGAGGTCCACGGGTTGGTGGTCCCAGGTCCACAGCGGTCCCCGGTCTCCCAGAGAATCAATGTGCCAGCCGTCAAAAGCGAAATTGTTGAAAACTTTCTTCTCTTCATTGAAAATGTAGGTTTGCCAGTTGGTGTTGGCAGGGTTGAACTGGTAGAGCTTCTGGGTGGCCCATCCTGCAGGCAGGGGATGCAGGTCCTGATCTGCTGGAGTGCTGGCGTGGTCATTTTTAAAAAGGCCCCAGCCCACCTGCGCCCCGGAGCCATCGCTCCAGTAGTTGTCGTAGCCGCCGCCAATCAGGTTGTAATTCATGGCCAGCATGTTGAAACTGTGTCCACTGTCGATCAGGGCAGTGACGGTGCTGCCCAGCACATCCCGATTGGCCATCTCTTTCCAGCTGGAATTTGCAGAGTAAGGGCGGTGGTGCTGCCATTGCCAGTCATAGAACTGCACGGCGTTGATGTGGTAATTCTTCATGCGCCACATCAGGTTTCCAGCGTCCAGGCCGCTGCCAAACTCGCTGACGTAACCATAACGGGGAAATTTTGTCCAGTTGCTGGAGACATCCACCGCCACCGAACCGTTGTCCAGGATGTTGCCTGCAGCATTCCTCACCCAGCTTTCCACCAGGTACCCTTTGAAGTCGGTGCTGGGCGGGGTCCAGGTGAAGGTCAGGGTGGTGCTGGCTCCAGGGGCAAGGTTGCTGATGTTCTGGGCCTGATCTGCGCCTGCACTGCGTCCCAGGCTGCGGAAATACAGGCTGACCGACCCACTGAAAGTGCTGGAGGTGGTGTTGGTGAGATCCACATACAGGGTGACGGTTTCTCCGGGCAGGTAACGGGCCTTGTTGGTGTTGATCAGCTTGATCAGGGGGCCAGCAGCTTCTTTCTGAATGGTTCCAGCAACAGGCAGGGGAGAAATCTGGTTGCAGGCGGGCAAAGCCAGCAAAAACGTGAGCAGGGACAGCAGGGGTGTCTTTTTCATGGGGCTCCTGTGATGGGCCTGTTTCATCTGAAAGCCATGCAAAGCCTCCAGGGGTACCCATCCAATACTTTATTTTGTGTCTGAACTAATGTGATGCTAGCACCAGATCTGGCAGATGACAAGCACATTCGGACAGCCTGCATACAATCCAGCTCCATTCAAACCTGCCAAACCCCTGACCATCACAGCTTTGCAGTGGGATTTTTGAACCTGGTCCAGAGTTAATACAGAACATGAATAAAGTTTTTTCGCAGGTTGTACCAACAAGAGCTGGACTGTTCAAAAGCAGTCCAGCACGGCAAAACGGTTTTGGAGTAGGGTCTCAGGAATGGCCCAGGCTGAAATCAAAAGTGCTCTGCAGCACCAGACTGGCCGCTCCTCTGGCCCAACCCTCGTCTCCCCAGTGTTCGGTGCGGATGTCGAGGTCCACGTTCAGACCCGGATAAACGTTGAGCCTCAGGTGCTGTTCCATCTGCTCAAAATAGCGCCCTGGCAGCCGGATGCCTTCTCCGCCAATCACGATGAGTTGCGGGTTCAGCAAATTCACCACATTGGCCAGGGCCACCCCGATGCGTTTTCCAGCGTCCTCGATCAGGGCCATGGCAATGGGTTCGCCCTCATGAAAAGCCTCAACCATACCTTCCAGGGACTGCACTTCGGGTTTCAATTCCCGGTAGCGGGCCAGCAAAGACACGTCCGAGGCGTAGGCTTCCAGGCATCCCCGTTTGCCACACTCACAGATGCGGCCTCCGGGTTCGGTGGTGACATGCCCGAATTCACCCGCCGTCCCAGAAAAGCCCCGGTAGGTCTGACCAGAAAGCACCAGCCCGGAACCAATCCCGCGTCCCACTGTGACCACGAAGAAGTGGTTGCAGTTGATGGCCTCGCCAAAAAGGCGCTCTGCTGCAGCAAAAGCATTCACATCGTTGTCGATGATGGCTTGCAGGGAAAGCTGCTCTTCCACCATGCGGGCAATGGGGACATGGTTCCATTTCAGATACGGAGAGTTGATGCAGGTTCCGGTTTCATGGTCAATCAGGCCCGCCATGCCGATGCCCACCCCCAGCAGCTCTGAGCGGGGTCGCCCGGTTTTCTGCAGCAGCACCTCCACCACCTGCGCGATGTGGTCCACCACCGTTTGCGGGTCGTAGGCAGACAGGGGCAGCACCACTGAGGCCTCGATGTTGGCTCCGGCGTCGGTCAGCACAGCGGTCAGTTCCCTTTCCATCAGCTTCACCCCGATGGCTGCACGGGATTTGTAATTGATGGTCAGGAGCACCGGAGGTCTTCCACCACTGGAAGGCAGGGGCGTGGTTTCCATCACCACGCCCTCCCCGATCAGTTCGGCCACCACGCCGGTGATGGCGGCCCCGCTCAGTCCGGTGAGGTCCTTGAGCTGCACACGGGACAGGGAACCTTCCCGCCTCAGCAGGTTGAGAAGCAGGGTGCGGTTGACGGACCGGACGGTGTTGGCATTGGCTTTCTGGCTGCGCATGGTTCTACTTTCTTCAGGATGTGATTTAAGGTCTGTCCTGAGTCTAAAGGAGTGCTGGAATGCTGTCAAGATCAGGGATTTTCCGGTTGAGGGTTTTGCTGGCGGCTTTCTGCCCACAAGATTTGCAAGCCCGTTGCAGGACAAATTCAGAGGGTGAAAGTAGCTTGCTGCAAGGGAAAATCCTGAATATCGGGGTTTCGTTTGAGGGGATGTGAAGCTCAGGATGGCCCAAAAGGCACTTGCAAGCTTTCAAAGGGAGTGCTAGCATCATCTTAATTCAGCAAGCGAATAAAGTATGTGGTCCTGAAGGCTGCATGCCTGTTCCCCACTGTGCAGCCCTCACACTGCAACGGTTGCTGATTGCTGCATCCCATTCACCACGTTCCACACAGGAAGGTGGCAAGCCTTCCCATTGTCTTTCAGAGGAGACCGCATGCCCATTCGCAAACCCGTGACTTTCGCCCAGGCCGCACTTCTGCTCGGTCTGACCTTGCCTGCCTGCAGCCAGACCACGCCCACTCCACCTGCACCCCTGCCCATCCTCAGCACCAACGCCCCTTTAAAGGTGTTCACCCTGATCAACACCAACAAGGCCATTTACAACCCCGGTGACGAGGTGCAACTCTGGGCCGACCTCAACAACCAGAGTGGCAAGGCCATCAATGGCAAGGTGGTGCTCAGGATCACCCACCTGGGCAAAAAAGCGGCAGAGGACCGCGAAGAAGAACTGACCCTGGCAGAAGGGGCGTCTGGCACCGTGTCCTTCAAGTGGGTCACCCCCAAGGATCAGGATTACACCGGATACCAGCTGGAACTGCGCATCCTGGACGACAAAGACACCCTGATTGAAAACGATGTGGTGGCCGTGGATGTCTCCAGCGACTGGACAAAATTTCCCCGGTATGGTTACGTCAGCGACTACGGCACGGGATTTGACGCCTGGAACAAAATCTGGCGCATGAAAAACCACCACATCAACGCCATTCAGTTTTACGACTGGCAGTGGCAGCACCACCGTCCTTACTCTCCCGACAGCACCTGGAAGGAAATCGCCAACCGGACGGTGGACCGGGGCACGGTCAGCACCTTCATTTCTGCTGCGCATGACTACAACATGCTGGCCATGAACTACAACCTGATTGCGGGCGGCTTTGACAACTACTGGTCTGACGGATCTGGAGCACAACTGGCCTGGGGTGCCTTCAAGAACGACCATCCCACCACCCCTGCAGATCAGGATCACCATCCCCTGCCTTCAGGGTGGGCCACCGAAAAGCTCTACCAGTTCAACCCCGCCAACCCGGACTGGCAGAAATACATCTACGCAGAAGAAAAGAAAGCCTTTGACCACCTGGGTTTTGATGGCTGGCACATGGACACCCTGGGAGGACGCGGAAGCCTGTGGACCTGGGATGGCCAACCCATCGACCTGAAAAGCACCTTCTCTGGCTTCATCGACAATGCCAAAACGGCGCTGGACAAACACATCGTCTTCAACACCGTCGGCAACTATGGCCTGGAGGAGATCGCCGGGAACCCCAATCTGGACGTGATTTATTCGGAACTCTGGGACGACAGCAGCACCGACGATTACGTTGACATCAATGCCACCGTGGACCGGATCCGTGCCCTCACAGACAAGGCCATTGTCTTCCCGGCCTACATGAACCGCGACCTGTGCAACAGCACCCCCGATGGCCAGACGGACACCTTCAACCTGCATTCCGTGCTGCTGGCAGATGCCACCATCTTTGCCTCTGGGGCCACCCACCTGGAACTCGGAGATGGAGACAACATGCTCTGCACCGAGTATTTCCCCAACAAGAAACTGCAGATGTCTGCAGAACTCAAGCGGGCCATGCTGACTTACTACAACTTTCAGACCGCCTATGAAAACCTGCTGATGGACGGCACAAAGACCAGCACCGCAAAAACCGATCTGGGCAGTGTGCCCTCCAGCACCACCGGATCAAAAGGCAAAGTGTGGACCCTGCGCAAAGAAAAAGCAGGTCTGGACGTGCTGCACCTGATCAACCTCAGCAAGAACTTCTCCAGCAAATGGCGCGACAAAACTGCGGAATACGAAGAACCCAACCAGATCAACAACACCAGCACCAAGCTGTATTACTCCGGTTCCCTCGCAGACAGCAAGAAGCTGTTTTTTGCCTCCCCGGACTTTGACCGTGGCGTGGCCCATGAACTGACTTACCAGAAAGGCTCAGACAAGGACGGCAACTTTGTGCAGTTCAATGTGCCGATCCTCAAGTACTGGACCACCGTCTGGCTTGAGCGCTGATTTGACCCGAACTTTTGCCCCCATGGCACACCGTGCCAGAGAAAGGAAACACCCATGAATGCACCTGTACGCACCCTGATCCTCGGCTCTCTCCTCCTTGCTGGCGTGGCCTCCGCCAAGACCACCGTGACCTTCTGGCACACCTACAACACCGACAGCACAGAGAACAAGATCCTCACCAGCAAAATCATTCCCGACTTTGAGAAGAAAAACCCCGACATTGATGTGGTGGCCCAGCAAATCCCCTACACCGAATTCCGCCAGAAAATGCTGACCAGTGTGGCAGGGGAGACCGGCCCTGATCTGGCCCGCATTGACATCATCTGGACCCCTGAATTTGCGCAACTCGGGGCACTGGAAAAAGTGGACGACATGCCCGGCTTCAAGGGCCTGAAGTCGCAGGTGTTCCCCGGACCGCTGTCCACCAACGTTTACGACGGCGGGTATTACGGGGTGCCCCTCGACACCAACACCCAGGTCCTGATCTGGAACCCAGAGATGCTCAAGGCTGCCGGAATCAGCAAGCCCCCCACCACCATGGCGCAGTTCAAGACCACCCTGGAGAAACTGCAGAAGAAAGACGGCAACAAAATCACCCAGTACGGCTTTGCTGTCCCTGGCCCCTACAACTGGTTCCTGCTGCCCTGGATCTGGAGCAACGGCGGCGAGATCACCGATCCCAAAGTCACAAAGGCCACCGGGTACCTCAACAGCCCCAAAACCGTGGCTGCCGTGCAGACCCTGGTGGATTGGTACAAAGCGGGCCTGATTTCCCCTTCCATTGCCGGGTCCGGTCTGGGGTCCTGGGAAGGCATGGGGGCAGGCAAATACGCGGGCAGTCAGGATGGCCCCTGGGCTTTCCCCAGTCTGCAGGCCCAGTACCCCAAACTCAGTGTCACGCACAGCCCCTTCCCCAGTGGTGCAGGTGGCAGTGTCAGCGTGGTGGGTGGCGAGAACATTGTGCTGTTCAAGAGCAGCAAAAACAAAGCTGCCGCCTGGAAATTCCTGCGGTATCTGCTCTCCAAGGACGCCCAGATCACCATGGCCACCACCGGACAGATTCCCGTCCTGAAATCCCTGGTCAACGACCCTTACATCAAAGGCCACCCTTACTACGGGGTCTACCTGAAGCAACTCAGCAAGGCCAAAGCCCGCCCACCCCACCCTGCCTACACCAAGATGGAAGACCTGATCCAGGGCCAGTTCCAGGAGATCTTCTCTGGCAAGAAAACCGTGCAGGCCGCGCTGGATGAAGCCGCCCAGAAAGTGGACGCTGTCCTCAAGTGAGTTTTTGAGGCCGGGAGGTCCACATCTCCCGGCCTTTCAAGAGGTGTTTTTATGACGACCGCCCGAGCAATGCAGGTCCAGAAAAGAAGACAGGGCCGGAGGGGAGATGCACTTTTTGCCCTCTTGCTGGTGCTCCCCGGCTTTTTGTGGTTTTCGATCTTCAACATTTACCCTGCCGTGTACGCGTTCTGGATTTCCTTTCACAAGTGGGCCATCCTGGGGGAATCCGAGTGGGTGGGGTTGCAGAATTACCTCCGCATTTTTTCGGACCCCATCATCCTGATTGCGCTGCGCAACACGGCGGTTTACGCCCTGGCCACCATCATCGGGCAGATTGCCATTGGCTTTGTGCTGGCGGTGCTGGTGAACCAGAAGCTGCCTTTCATGAAGTTTTTCCGGCTGGTGTACTACTTCCCGGTGATTTCCTCCTGGGTGGTGGTGAGCCTGATCTTCATTTTCCTGTTCAACAGCGAAGGGCTGGTCAATTTCATCCTGGTGGATTTCTTGCACATCATGGCTGAACCGAAAGCCTGGCTGACCGACCCGGCCACAGCCCTGGTTGCCATCTGCATTCTGGGCATCTGGAAAGGTGCAGGCTGGGTGATGGTGATTTACCACGCCGCCATGCAGGGCATTTCCAGCAGCGTCACCGAGGCCGCAGAGGTGGACGGTGCAAGTCCCTGGCAGGTCAGCTGGTTTATTGTTTTCCCGATGCTGAAACCCACCACGCTGTTCATCACCATCATGCTGACCATCGGGGCGTTTCAGAGCTTCATCCAGTTCTACATCATGACCGGAGGCGGCCCCAACAACCAGACCGAGGTGTTCCTGTCTTACATGTTCACCCAGGCGTTCAAGTACCTGGACTTCGGGTATGGTTCGGCCATTGCGTTCAGTCTGGCGGTGCTGGTGGTTTCCATCAGCCTGATCCAGCAGCGGTTCTTCAAGGAAGGTGCCTGATGACCCGGGCCATGACCCCTCCCAGAAATCCCAAAACCACCCGCAGGGTGTCCCGCATTCTGATGTATGTGCTGCTGGTTGTGCTGGCCATCTGCATGAGCCTGCCCATGATTTACACCCTCTCCACTGCCTTTAAAGGCACCGTGTTTGTCTTTGAGTACCCGCCCCAGTTCATTCCCAAAGAACCCACTTTTGCCAACTTTGTGAACGCCTGGCAGAGCAACAATTTTGGGCATTACTTCCTGAACAGCATGTTCACGGCCAGCATGACCACCATCGGCACGGTGGCCATTGCCGCCACTGGTGCATATGCTTTTGCCAGACTCAACTTCCCGCTCAAGAACGTGTTTTTCTGGACGTATCTGCTGTTCATGATGATTCCGGGGATGCTCTACATCATCCCGCAGTTCCTGATCGCCAAAAAGCTGCACCTGCTCAACTCCCTGATGGGTCTGGTGGTTTTTTACGTGGCAGGCAGCGTTCCCTTTCACACCTTCCTCTTGAGGGGCTTTTTCCAGAGCATCCCCGGTGAAATCGAGGAGGCCGCACAGATGGACGGAGCCAGCCGCTGGCAGGTGTTTACCCGGATTGCTTTGCCGCTTGCCATGCCCGCCCTGGGAACCAGTGCCATTTTCGCTTTCCTGGGCTCCTGGGATGAATTCACCCTGGCCCTGACGTTCATCAACGACGAGAACCTGCGCACCCTGCCCATCGCCATCCGGCTCTTCCAGGGCCAGCACACCGCCCAGTGGGGCCTGATTTTCGCCGCATCCCTGATCGCCATGGTTCCGGTGGTGGTGGCGTATGTGGGCTTCCAGAACCTTTTCATCAAGACCGTCAACGAAGGAGGCGTCAAAACATGAACGCAAAAACCACCATCCTGATCACCGCTGGCCTGCTTGGATCCTCTGCCTCTGCCCTGCAGCTTTCCCTGACCCCGGACCGGGCCATGTACAGACCCGGAGAGGCCGTCACCCTGACCCTTTCCTACAGTGCTGCAGAGCGCCCCAGACCGCTGTTTGCCAAGCTCTCCATCACCCACCTGCGCAAGGAGGTCTACACCCAGAGTTTTCCGCTGGATGCCAGTGGCACCGGAACCAACCAGATCACCTGGACTCCACCTGCCACCCCCACCGGTTACGGGGCCAGCATCGAGGTCACCGACGAGGAATCTGATCGGGTGTGGGCCCGCATCGAAACAGCCTTCGACGTGCATGAGGTGTGGACCGAACGGCCCCGGTATGGCTTCCTGTCGGATTTCGGGCCTGCAGATGAACAGGACACCTCCAGGGTGCAAAGCCTCGCGGCCTACCATGTGAACGCCCTGCAGTTCTACGACTGGATGTACCGCCACGACAATCACTTTCCGCCAACAGATGTGTTCATCGATCCCCTCAACCGCACCCTCTCCATGCACACCGTGCGGCAGCGCATCGACGAGGCGCACCAGTACGGGATGGCCGCCATGCCCTACACCACCATTTACGGGGCAAGCGTGGCTTACGGAGATGCCCACCCCGACCAGACTTTTTACAAAGCAGACGGGACCATGTGGTACTTCATGGACAACTTCCTCACCACCATGAACCCGGCAAATCAGGGCTGGCGGGACCACATCCTGTCCGAGTACCGCCGCATTCTGGAAACCGAGCCTTTTGATGGCCTGCACATCGACCAGTACGGAGATCCCAAGATCGCTTACGACCAGCAGGGCAACGAGGTGGATCTGGCTCCGGTGATTCCAGGCTTTTTGCAGGACGCCAAAAAAGTGGCCTCTGGCTTCAAAGGCCGCGAGACCGTGATTTTCAATCTGGTCAACGACTGGCCCAACGACACCGTGACCCCCTCCGGTGTGGACATGACTTATGTGGAGGTGTGGCCCCCCCACAACGATTACCCCAGCCTGCGGGACATCATCTACCACAACCAGGAACTGTCCAGAGGCAAGCCTGTGGTGCTGGCTGCCTACCTGACCGCAAAAGCAGACGCCGCCACCCGTTTGCTGGACAGCGTGATTGCAGCTTCCGGCGGAAGCCACCTGGAACTCGGGGAAGATGTGGGACTCTTAGGCGACCCGTACTTTCCCAAATACGAGAATCCTTCTCAGGACCTCAAAAACTGGCTGAAACGCTATTACGATTTCACCGTGCGCTATCAGGACGTGCTGTACAGTGGAACACCCAACAAGACCCTGGAGGAGATCAAAGTCACCTCACATCCTTTCAGCGTCGGGGATTACCCTTCCCGCAAGATCTGGGGCCTGGGGCGCAACCTGGGCAATGGGCAGGTGTTTCACCTGATCAACCTGATGCAGAGCCCTGCCCCCATCTGGAAATTTGCCCAGCCAGACCTCAAGGTGCAGCACAACATCCAGGTGCAGGTCCAGCGCAGCAAACCTGTAGGAAGCGTGTGGGTGGCTTCACCTGATCAACACAATGGTAGCCCCATCGAACTCAAATTCACCCAGTCTGGAAGCACCGTGACCTTCACCGTGCCCGAACTGAACGTCTGGACCATGATCGTGCTGGAGGACAGATAAATGACCCTGAACCTCACCGCCAACCTGACCCTCAACCTGCGGGATGCAGATGTCCTGAGGCACCACCAGAAGTGGAGTGGGGCATTCCTGGCCTGCGAACGCTTCTCCCAGTACCGCTTCTGCTGGCTGCGGGACAGCAGTTTCATGGCCTACAGCCTGGACCTCGCAGACCTCAGGACCCACAGCCGGGCCTTTCACCTGTGGGTGGCCCAGACCCTTGCCCCTCTAAAAGAGCACTTTGAAACCTTGCTGCAGCGCAAAAATGCCGGAGAGCAGATCCCCTACACCGACATGCTGCCCACCCGCTTTGGAGAAAACGGGGAATGGGAGCAGGACGGCTGGCCCAACTTTCAACTCGATGGTTATGGCCAGTGGCTGTGGGCACTCTCTGAACACCTGAGGCTTTCTGGTGAAACCGATCTCCCAGAGGTCTACAGAGACAGCGTACAGATGGTGGTTTCTTATTTGCAGCACTTCTGGGAGATGGGCTGCTCGGACTGCTGGGAGGAGTTTCACGACCACGTGCACACCGCCACCCTGGCTTCCATTTATGGTGGGCTGAACAGCATTTCCCGGTTTCCGTCTGTGGCTGTGAACCCTGAAGTTCCTGCCCAGATCAAAGCCCGCATTCTGACAGAGCACGTTAAAAATGGCCGTCTGGTCAAAAGCAATCATCTGGACGGCGTGGATGCCAGTCTGCTGTGGGTTTCCACCCCTTTCAAGGTGCTGGATGAAAATGACCCCATCATGCAGGCCACCGTGCAGGAAATTGAAAACACCCTGGTGCGGGATGGCGGTGTGATCCGTTACGATGGCGACTCCTACTACGGGGCCGGAGCATGGCTGCTGCTCACCGACTGGCTGGGCTGGTATTTTGCCGAGGCTGGAGATCCAGAGAAAGCCCAGAAGTTCTTCCAGTGGTCCGAAAACCAGCGCACCAGAGAAGGCCACCTGCCCGAACAGGTTGCGGTGTCCAGCACCGACCCGGCCAAATTGCAGGAGTGGAATGACCTGTGGGGCAGCTCTGCCAATCCTTTGCTTTGGTCCCACGCCATGCATGCTGTGCTGCTGAACAGGCTCAAAATTTGACTTCCCTCACCTGCATCTCTCCCTGAAAATTCAGGCCGACGCGGCACGTTGGTCCTGCCCCACCTCCTCCCGGTGGGGTTTTTGTTCTGGAAGATCAAAACACCTTGATATATGAACATATATTCATATATAATCATCCCATCAAATCAACAGCCTGCTCCAAAGGCTGGAAAGGACCACCCATGCACATTTTTCTGTTCACTTTCTGGATGCTTTTCTTCCTCGGCACCTTCGTGTGGCGGGTGTACGTCAACCACCGCAGGTACGGAGAAAACCCACTGGTGCTGCAAAAAGACGACTCCACCTACGGATTTGTCAGCAGTGCCTTCAAAGCCGTGATTCTGCTGGTCTTCCTGATCAACCTGGTTTTGCTGGTTTTCCCAGGTTCTGCATCGGCAGCAAGCCTGTTCCCCTCGAACCTGCCCCTGAGCATTCTGGGCGTTGTGCTGATGCTCTCAAGCCTGATGCTGGTGCTCATCGCCCAGGTGCATCTGGGCAAATCCTGGCGCATCGGCATTGACACCCAGGTTTCCACGGAGCTGGTCACAGAAGGCATCTACCACCGTTCCAGAAACCCCATCTTTCTGGGCATGCGGGTGGCTTTGCTGGGCTTTTTCCTCTGCCTGCCCACCTACCCTGTGCTGATTGCCGTGATCTTTGGGGAACTCCTGATGCAAATTCAGGTGCGCCTGGAAGAAGAACACCTCGGCAGGCTCCATGGCCCCACTTACCAGCAGTACCGACAGCTCACCCCTCGCTGGTGGTGACAGGGTGATGAACCCATGACCTGCTGGATGTGAATTTGAGGCTGTTTTGCGCTTTTGCTGACCGCTGAAAGCTGACCACTCTTTACCTTCCTCCGCTCACATCCAGCAGGGTTCCCGTGGTGTAAGACGCTTCTGCTGAGAGCAACCACAAAATGGCCTTTGCCACCTCCTCCGGCTCACCGCCGCGCAGCATCGGTACCCCGGATTTCACCCGGTCCACCCGCCCCGGTTCGCCACCACTGGCATGAATTTCGGTGTAGATCACCCCGGGGCGCACCCCATTCACCCGGATGCCCTCTGTGGCGACTTCTTTTGCCAGTCCCAGCGTGAAAGCATCAATGGCCCCTTTGGAAGCGGCGTAATCCACGTATTCCCCCGGAGCACCCAGCCTGGAGGCGGTGGAGGACACGTTCACGATGGCCCCTCCTTTGCCCCCATGCACTGTGGACATGCGTTTCACGGCCTCACGGGCACACAGGAAAGACCCCACCACGTTGGTGGTGAAGACCCGGTGCAGGCGGGCGGCGTCCATCTGGTCCAACCGCATCTGCTGTTCCAGAATCCCGGCGTTGTTGACCAGTGCGGTCAGCGGTCCCAGTTCAGCGTCCAGCTGCTCAAAAAGCCGCACCACTTCGGATTCCACGCCCACATCGGCTTGCAGGGCCAGCGCAGTGCCCCCCAGGTTTTGCAATTCAGACACCAGGGTCTGGGCAGCAATGTGGTTGCTCAGGTAACTGATGCACACCCCATACCCACGCTCCACAGCCAGACGGGCTGTGGCTGCTCCGATGCCCCGACCTCCTCCGGTGATCAGCAGAATTTCAGTCATGAAAAACCTCCTTGTGAATCAGGGGAATCTTGAATTGAGGGTATTTTAACATCAGGGCAAAACGCCGAGGGCCGAGAGCCGAGCGCCCCAGTGCCGATGGTGCCGTCACCGAGGCACGCTTTAAGGGGCAAGAAGAAGGCAGAAGGCAGAAGGCAGAAGGCAGAAGGCAGAAGGCAGAAGGCAGATGTAGGGGCGTAGCGTGCTACGCCCAATGGAAACCATCTCAAAGACACCTGTAGGGGCGAGCGGGCTGAGGGACCACGGAGCGGTCCCTCGTATAGCACAAGACGGCACGCCTCGCCCAATGGCACAAAGCTGGATCTCCTCTTTTGCTGATTGCTGACCGCTGACCGCTTTACAACATCTCCATGGCTGGACTTTGCGCTTGCCTTTAAATCGGGCAGCTGGCTCTGGTAAACCTGCTGGATTTGCTGTACCGTAGAGTCTGTCTGAATTCCATGCTGGATGCCAACAGAATTCCTGAAGTTGGCCCGCGTTGCCCAGAATGGTCCTGGCCCCGATTTCACAGGCCGCACCTTTCAGACAGTGGTGTAAAACGCATCAAATGAATTCTGACCCGATGGGTGCACCTTGCACAGGCTCAAAGAGCACCATCCGAATCCAGCAGCAGGGAATTGCCTTTGAGACCCCACCCCACTGAACCCATTGATCTGCTTTTCAGCTTCCTGCACCTGTCCCTGCACACGTTGCACCTGACAGAAAGGACACCCAGATGACCCTGCCCCCCAATCCTGCCAGCGGGCAACCCTTGCGTCGGGAGATGTTCCAGACGTATTTTGCTCTGCCTGACTGGCAAGACGGAGAAGCCCTTCAGCAGCAGGGAGATGTGGTCTCCTGCCAGTATTTTGACCAGAAGCACATGCTGGACGGCAAAGTCCGCGATGTGGTGGAGGTGTTCAGGGTCAAGATCATCGTGGAGGAGAACGCCTTTGCTGCAAGCTGCACCTGCCGCCGGGACCGCAAGAAGCGCACCTGCAAACACATGGCGGCCCTCTTGCTGCACTGGATGACCCCTCCTCCTGCACCTGCCCAGCCCAGAGCCTCTTTGCTGACCCCTGCCGATGAAAGGCACCTGGAACGCATTGCCTCAGACTGGACGCTGCACCGCTCTTTGCACGAAGCCCACCGCATCAAGCTGCAAATGCTGTACCAGCGTTGCCCGGATGCTGTGGAGCAGTTCCTCAAGCGGGGCAGCTGGGGTGCCCTGTGGCGTGAGGTGCAGGAAATGGTGGCCCCCACCCCAGTGCCAGAACCTGCCGAGCCAGAAGCCGAGGTGCTGGAACTGGGCACCCTGACCCTCTCAGCCCCCAGAAAACCTTCCATTCTGCACACCCAGGGTCAGGCCCAGCGTCCTGCCGAGCCGCTTCCGGTTCCGGTCAGCAGGCAGCAACTGGTTTTTGCGCTGGAACTGGGAAAGACTGCCCCTCAAAGCACTTTCCCGCGTCTGGTGCCCCTGGTGGCCACAGTGAACCGGGGGGCACTCAAAGACCTCAAGGTCTACGTGCCCCACAAGATCCCTTACCTGCCCACCGTGTGGGAAAAGGACATGCTGCAGAAGGTCTCGGACAGCCGCGCCCAGCACCGCCTGAGGCACACCGAACTCACCGACGACCTGCTGCAGGAACTGCTCTCGGAAAAACGACTTTACCTGAATGAAAGCTGGCACCATCCGCTGCAGGAGGCCGCTCCCAGAATCGGAGAGGCCCGCTGGGAAACCGATGAGGCCGGGAAGCAGCATCCGGTGTTCTCCACCCGGCCCACTGCCCGCATCATGGTGCTGAACACTGTGTGGTACATCGACACCATGGCCCTGAAGATGGGTCAGGTGGAAACAGAAGTCTTGCCGCACCAGTTGACTTTCTTCATGACCATGCACGCAGTGTCTCCCGAGCAGGTGCCCAAGGCCCGTCAGGCGTTGCGCAATGTGTCTGGGTCGCACCTGCCGCTTCCCACTGAGGTGCCTTTCGATGAGCAGCAGGGGGTGCTGGTGCCCAGATTGCGGGTGGCTGCCCAGGACTGGGTGATCGCTGGACTGCAGGCCCCGGTGCCCACGGTTTCCCTGTCCCTCACCTACCTGGACCAGCGGGTGCCCGGTCCTTTTGTGCAGGGCCGCAAGCGCCCACTCCCTTCCCTGAGGTTCTCCACTGAGCAGGGTCTGCTGGTGGTGCACCGCAACAACGAAGCCGAGCAGCAGGTGATGAAAACCATGACCACTCTGGGTTTCCATCTGCTGAAAAATTCAAACCAGGACACCCTGGAATACCGCTTTGGACCTCCCGGTCAGTTTGTGCCAGAGCATTTGTGGATGCACCTGCTGAAAAAAGTCTTCCCGGACCTGAAAGACCAGGGCTGGGAAGTGGTGCTGGACGCTTCTTTCCCTTACCGGGTGGTGCAACCTTCCCTGGACGCCAGCATTCAGGAAGAAGAAGGCTGGTTCACCCTGGACCTGGGGGTGCAGGTGGATGGGGAAAACGTCTCCCTCTTGCCACTGCTGGTCAACTGGATGCAAAACCACCAGGAAGAACTGCAGATGCTGCTGGAGCAGGATGGCGAGCAGATCGAGTATCTGGCGGTCGGGCACCACACTTTTGTGCAGGTGGAAATGCACCGCCTGCGTTCCATCCTGAAACTCCTGATGGAGTTTTACTCTCCCAGACAGCAGGATTTCCGTTTGCCCCGCATGGCAGCAGGTTTGCTGGAAGATTTGCAGGACCACCCGCAGATCCGCTGGCAGGGCGGGCAGGCGGTGCTGGAACTCGCCCAGAACCTGGGGAAAATGCATGCCCGCAAACGCCCCAAATTGCCCGCTTCCCTGAATGCCACCCTGAGGCGGTACCAGCATGAAGGGGTGGGCTGGCTGCAAATGCTGCGCAAGACGGGTTGCAATGGCATCCTGGCAGATGACATGGGACTGGGCAAAACGTTGCAGACCCTCACGCACCTCTTGATTGAGAAGGAAGGGAAGCGCCTCAAAAAACCTGCCCTGATTGTGGCCCCCACTTCGGTGATGCCCAACTGGATTTCCGAGGCTGCAAAATTCACCCCTTCCCTGAAGACCCTCTTGCTGCATGGTCCTTCCCGCCACAAACACTTTGACCAGATCCCGGAAGCGGATGTGGTGTTCACCAGTTACGCCCTCTTAAAACGGGACATCGAGGTGCTGTCTGCCCACAAGTACCACATGGTGATTCTGGACGAGGCCCAGTACATCAAGAACCACCACAGCCAGTCCAGTCAGGCCTTGAAGGAACTGTCCAGCAAGCACCGGTTGTGCCTGACCGGAACGCCCATGGAGAACCACCTGGGAGAACTCTGGTCGCTCTTTCAGTTCCTGATGCCCGGACTCCTTCCCAGAGAGGCGGATTTCCGCACCATGTTCAGGCAACCCATCGAGCAGGAAAATGACCGCAGCCGCCAGTTGCGTCTGGCCCGCATGGTCAAACCCCTGATGCTCAGGCGCACCAAGCAGCAGGTGGCCCCCGAACTCCCCGAAAAAACCGAAATCACTGTGCAGCTGGATCTGGAAGGTGGGCAACGCGATGTGTACGAAACCCTCAGGGTGGCCATGCAGGAACGCCTGAAAGAGGAAATCGAGGACCGGGGGCTGGCCCGCAGCCAGATTCATGTGCTGGACGCCCTGCTGAAGCTCCGTCAGGCCTGTTGTGATCCGCGTTTGCTGTCCATGGAGGAAGCCAAAAAAATCAAAACCTCGGTCAAGCTGCAGTGGCTCACCGAAACCCTGCCCGAAATGCTGGAGGAGGGCCGCACGGTGTTGATCTTCTCGCAGTTCACCACTTTGCTGGATTTGCTGGGAGAGGCCCTGAAAGACTTGAACATCGAATACGCCTTGCTGACGGGAAGCACCACGGACCGTCAGGCCCAGGTGCAGCGTTTCCAGTCTGGCGAGGTCAAGGTCTTTCTGGTCAGCCTGAAAGCTGGAGGGGTGGGTCTGAACCTCACAGCAGCAGACACGGTGATCCATTACGACCCCTGGTGGAACCCCGCCGCCGAAAACCAGGCCACCGACCGGGCTTACCGCATCGGGCAGGACAAACCGGTTTTTGTGTACAAACTGGTCACCACCGGAACCATTGAGGAGAAAATTCTGGTGCTGCAGAGGCACAAGGCCGCCCTGGCTTCCGGAATTCTGGAAGGCACCCTCGGTGAGGGCCTGCGCATCACTGAAGAAGACTTGCAAGGTCTGCTGGGGTGATGGTGTTGAGGCTTGTGGCAGAGGCATGAGAAAGGCCTCTGCCAGCAGGAAGCTCTGGTTTTACTGCAACAGTTCGTGGCGCATCTGGCGGGCCGCAACCTGCAGGGCCGAAGTGAAATTGGGGCTGCCCAGCAGGGTGGTCCCGTATTTTTCCATGGCCAGATGGCGGAACATGGCTTCCTCGTTCATGAAGAACAACTTGCGCCCGTTGTTTTCCAGTCGGACCAGCTGGCGGGGGTCCTGGGGAATGTTTCGAGACAGCACATCCATCCAGCCATCCGGGTCGAATTTTCCCTGCCTGAGCAGGGGAACATAAAGAAACTGGTTGTACAGCAGTGCTTCATCGCTGATGGGGCTCAGCAGCATCCCAGGAGGGGTTTCTTCAGGGTCCAGGGGCTGGCACACCCAGAATTTCAGGCCTTCCAGGGCCTGCACTTCAGAGAAAAAATCCAGAAACAACACAGGCCGAAAACTGGGAAACAGGAAGGAATCGCTGTAAACGCGTTGCTGGCCAATCCCGCCCTTGCCATCGTATTGCG
The DNA here is from genome assembly GCF_014646895.1 of Deinococcus roseus. Classification (NCBI taxonomy): domain Bacteria; kingdom Thermotogati; phylum Deinococcota; class Deinococci; order Deinococcales; family Deinococcaceae; genus Deinococcus; species Deinococcus roseus. Next base: position 73,657 of record NZ_BMOD01000017.1, on the reverse strand, counting down.
AGGAGCGGTATCGGAGCAGGTTGCCCGTGCCCTGTTCCACCTTGTGGATGAGGGTTTTGAAGTGCTGTTCGTAGGGTGTGACCATGAACGCTCCTTTGCTGGGTGATGTCCTGTCTAGCAGCATACCCGAGACCCCCTTTCAAATTTCATCTCCAGGTTCATGGCCGAGGGTTGCAGGTTGCTGGATGGCATTGTTGGATGCACCACACAGATCAGGCCCAGTTCAGCAGAGTCAGAGTGGATTCAGCGTGCCTCAGGGGTTTTTCAGTGGCGCTGTTTATCCTTGATCACAGAAGGAGGATTCTGGTTGTTTTGATTTGCACCTTTGTTTTGCACCTGTGTTGGACGTGCTGGGCCTGCAACCCGATCCGTTCTGCCCGCCACTTTCCGAATTTCACCTTTGCTTCTCACCCTGATTGTCTTTTCTGATTTGACCCTTTTGACCAGATCCCACCTCTTGCTGGACCTGAAATCCGGGGTCCACCCACAGGAGTTGACATGTTGCCCCATTATTCCAACCTTTCAGAACTTCCCCTGCACCTCAGCACCCGCAGGGGATTGCAGGCCCTGAACCTGTGGGTCTGCGACCTTCAGCCTGTGGCCACTGTGCAGGCTTTCGGGAAAGTGCTTCCTCTGTATCTGGTGGAAGAAGCCCAGCCGCTGCTGATCAGACACAGCGAGCCTTCACAAAATGAACCTCCAGCACAAAGCAAGCGCATGATGGTGCTGGATTGAAAGGAGTTTGTTTATGGTGAAGACCACCCACATGACCAACGTGATTGGCGTTTTTCAGGATTGCAGTCCTGTTGAACATGCAGTTCAGGAACTGTTGCAAGCTGGCTTCACAGAACATGCCCTGTCTTTCATGGTGCACCAGCAACCTGCCCTGGGTTTTCAGGGGGAGGCTGCACCCACCACCGCCTCCCAGAGCATCTGGCTGGGGGTGACCACCGGAGAGGTGCGCACCTTTGGGGAGTACCTGGTCACCAACAAGTTCAGCAAGCGCCTGCTGGGACATGAGCATGGCTTGCGGTCTGCTTTGCAAGAAGCCGGGTGCAGCGAAGATGCTGCCACCTACTTTGCCAGCGAACTGGCTTCGGGGTGTTTGCTCCTGATGGTCACTGCAGACAGCAGCATTCAGGTTTCCCGTGCCCAGCACATCCTGCGCAAACATGGGGGCAGTTTGTTTCATGCCCAGACTGCAGATCAGGTGCTGTCTGAGATGCGCGAAGAAAGCTGATTCTGGCTGGATGGTTTCTTGAACGAGGGGTCGGAAGTGTCCGGCCCTTTTGTTTTGGTCTGTTTTTAAACTGGATTTCCTGAAAACCTTCAACATTTCCCGAACATTCTAAAAACTGCTTCCAGAAAGCGATAAACCCCATATGGATCGCTGGGGTCTGTCAGTGTTTCAACAATCATGGTAAGATTCAAAGCAAAGGAGTTCTTCATGCCCATTTCTGGCCCCCGCAAGATCCTGCTGGAAGGAGACAGCACCATTCCGGTGGCGCAGGCCCTCAGCAGCAAGACCCGACTTCTCATGCTCAGCCTGCTTTCCCACAACCCCATGAATGTCTCCGATCTGGCCCAGGCCATGGAAATGCCCATCAGCACCATCAGCACCAACATCAAAATTCTGGAGGAAGCTGGACTTTTGACGGTCCAATATGTGCCCGGCACCCGTGGACACCAGAAGCTGGTGGCCAAGAAATTCGATGAAGTGACCCTGCGGCTGCCAGGAGTCACTGTGGAGGCTTCGCAGTCTGACGTGGTCACGGTGTCCATGCCCATCGGCAACTACCACAACTTTGAAGTGAAACCCACCTGCGGTCTGGCCTCGGACAGCAAGTTCATCGGCATGCTGGACAACCCCAGAAGTTTCTACGAACCCGAACACATGTTCGCGCAACTGTTGTGGTTCAAGCAGGGCTTTGTGGAATACAACTTCCCCAACAACGTGCCTTATGGAGCCACCTCCACCGAACTGGAGTTCTCGGCAGAGATGTGCTCTGAAGCCCCCCAGTACAACCTGGACTGGCCTTCAGACATCACCCTGTGGATCAACGGCATAGAAGTGGGCACCTGGACCAGTCCAGCAGATTTTGGAGGCGAACGCGGTCACCTCACTCCCGCCTGGTGGCCTGAAGACCAGACCATGTACGGCCTGCTGAAAATCTACCGGATCACCGAAGAAGGCAGTTTTGTGGATGGTGCACGCATCTCAGACGTGAAATTCAGCGATCTGGGCATCGACCAGAACAACCACATCAAGGTGCGTCTGGGGGTCAAAGCAGACGCCAAGAACGTGGGGGGCATCAATCTGTTCGGAGACAAATGCGGGAATTACCCGCAGGATCTGGTGATGCGCCTGCGCTACACTTTCCCGGAAGGCGAGAAAAACTACCAGCTCAAGTGATGGGTTTCAGGTGACGGGTTTCAGGAAACGGGCTGTTCCTGCACTTCCAGCACTTCGATTTCGCCCCCAAAAAGTTGCCACACACCGGGTTTCAGCACCCGCACGGTGCCTTCTGGCACCTGCCATCCATGCGTTGTGGCGTAATGGGAAATGGCCTGGATGGGATCTTTGGCGCGAACGACAGTGACCTGTCCGTCTTCTGTGATGCGAAACAACCTCATGCTTCTCCTGTTGTGCAATCCCCGGCCTGTGATGTATGGGTCTGGGGATGGAAGGGTGGAGGTTCTGGTCTCGTCAAAACAACGGATCGCAGTCCTGTCTTTATTGTAACGTTCAAAGGCAGGGTTTGGGATCTCACCAGAAACTCATTTGAATGGTGCTCTAAAGCATCAGAATCAACAATACTGATTTGACACAGGTGCCAGACGATAGAAAGTTGCCTTTAGAAAGTTCATGGTTTTTGATTGGCTGCTGGCTTGCAAAGTTTTTGCAGTCCAGCCAACAAAGAGGAAAACGATGAATCCAGGGGTTGTTGTGCACCCGTGAGGGTGTCACATGGGGTTTTTCAGGGATTGGGCTTCTCTGGGGCTGTGTGAACTTGATTCTGGTCAGAAGTCTTACAGGTTCTGGCTTCAGTTCAGAATGAAACAATGCAGCAACTCTCGAAAGCAGTCCCTGGAGCAAAAGATGTCAGCATCCCAGACAAACCGAAAAAACCTGGAAGTCCTGAAACCCCTGTTCGATGCCCATGCAAGTCAGGTGCTGGCATTGATTTTGCATCTGGTGAAAGACCGCAAACAGGCAGATGTTTTGCTGGAAGACACCTTCGTTCAGGTGCATCAACAGGCAGGTGAGCTGGAAGGGAAAGACGCAAGGCAAATCCTGCTGAGGATCGCCCACAGTTTGTGCCTGCAGGAAAAAGCAAGTCGGGTCAGAGAAATTCCGCAGGCTGACTCAGATGAAGGGTTTGCTGAAAGTGCTGGTATGCTGCCTGTGTAAGCAGCTCAAAGCCTGATCGGATTCCGGGTGACCCTCGGGCCACTGAACGCCCAGCAGTAAGCCAGTGGAGAGGTGCCCACCTGTTTTGCAAAGCATTCCCAAAAGCCTTCAGGGAATCCCCAGTTTCCTTACAGCAAGGACACCCGCGCTGGACCCAGCAGGTCATCCGCCCCCTGCGTCTGCACCTCGCTTTTGAAGTGCAGATTGCAGAAAACCAGATGACCGGTCAGGTGAAAGCAGGCAATCTGCCCAGTTCAAGGTTGCAGGGGGAGAGGAAAAGCGGACAAAGGAACGGGTCTGGCAGGAAATCCAGGTCAGGACCACAGAACATCCAGGGTGGAAAGGGTCGCTTCTCCCTCTGGATGTTCTGTTTGGATTTTCAAAGCATGGTGCGGCCAAAAAACATCTTGTAGAGCCCAATGGCCTGTTGTTTCATGCCCAGTCCCAGCAGGGCTTTGCCGTCCTGGCTGAGCAGCAGGGGGCTGGAATAGTTGGTGAAGTCGTAGGGGTTCTCCAGATCCCCTTTGGGATCAGGGGTTTGCACCGGGGCAGGATGCTCGGTCCAGTTGCCTGTCCCACCCTTTTCACCGATCAAAAGCACCTGACCGTTGTTGCTGGCCAGCGTTCCGTCCGGGTTGTGGTAGGTCTGCCCGATCATGTAGAGGGTGTCTCCAGCCTCGGTGTTGGAAACGGTGAAATTGGGTGCATGCCTGAAGAACTTGCCGTCTGACACAATGCGGGTGCCTGGGTCTTCTGGGTTCCCCCAATCAGAGCCATCTTTCGAGGTGCGGAAGTACACATCACAACCCGTGCCGCAAATCTCGTAGACCAGATAGAAGGTGCCGCTGCTGCCCTGCCTGACAATGGGCATTCCGGGGCGTTGCACGAAGTCCGGCATGCCCACCACGGTTTTCTCGTCTGAGAAGGTCTTGCCATCTTTTGATGTCAGCACCACCAGGCTCTGGTTGAAGCCGTCTGCCTTGTGTTCCTCGCTGGAATAATACATTTGCAGCTGTCCTGCACTGTTCACGGCGAATTCGGGTTCCCACAGGCCGGTGTTGCCACGCACAGGAATGCTGTAGCAATTCCAGCTTTTGCCGTGGTCCAGGCTGCGCCACAGCTCGATCCCCGATTCCATGATGTTCTGGTAGGAGGTGGCCCAGAACAGGGTGCCTTCCGGGTTGTCTCCGAAAGAGGAAGGCAACTCGTAGAGGGTGCTGCAGCAGCCATCCCGGTGGGAAAAGCGGCTGAGTTCGTTCCAGGTCTGGCCGTCGTCGGTGCTCTGAAAAATCGGGGCCACGCTGTCCGGTGCCCAGGAATCAAAGGTCGCCAGCAGGGTGCCGTTTTTCTCGCCACTGTGGGCCAGACGGATCAGTCTGGGGTACATCTGGCTGCCCAGGTCTGGACTGCCCAGAGGAGTGTTTGCAGGGGTTTCTGCAAAGGCAACAGGGGAGAGCAGCAGTGCGAAGGTCACCCCCCGCACTGCCTTGAAGAATTGCTGTTTAATTGCTGACATCCACGGCATCCACAGTGATGAATGTGTCAGTGGCGGAGGCGTTTCTGGTGCCTGTGGCCCGCACTTTGATGGTGTGGTTGCCCTGGGCCAGCACCGGGCTGGTGTACACGATCTGCTTGCCCTGTCTGGCAGAGGCATAGAAATCCACCATGGTTTCAGGTCCGTTGTCGATGGAAACTCCCGCGATGCCATGATGTGGGGCTTTTGCAGCGTAGAGCTTCACCTGTGAACCGTTGAAACCGACGGTGCTGCTGGCATTTGCGGTGTTGGTGTAGTGGTCGTCGTTGCCCATGCAGTCAGAGCAGGCTGTGCCATAACTCCAGGTGCCCTGGAAGTTGAACTGGTCCTTGCCGCCTCCGGTCAGGTTGTCGTTCAGGCGCACCGGGATTTCGATGTAATCCAGTTCGGTGAAGTTGGCCCCTTTCATGAACTTGATGGTGTTGCTCCCAGCGTTGAGGTTCACGTTCACGGTGGTCAGCCGCCAGTCGTTGTAGGTCCCGTTGCTGTAATTGACCGGGAAGCTGCCCGCACCATTCACCGAGACGTTGTGGGAACTGGCCCCCCAGGTGTTGTTGAAGCGCACCGTCATGGGGTAGGTGCCCGCAGTTTCCACGTTCACCGTGAAGGTCACTGCGCTGTCTGCGTAGTCAATCATGCCCACTTTGGAGTGGTTCCAGGCCAGCACCTCATCGGCTTTTGCGGCGTTGGTGAGCTGGGCGTTTTCGGCCTGGTAGCGTTTGGGGTAGATGCGGGCGGTGTTGAAGCGGATCTGGTTGTCGTTGATGTTGCCGTTCAGGGCAGAGGAGGCGAAGTGCAGCACGGTTTGCCCGTCGTTTTTCAGCAGCATGCCGGAGGTCCAGCCCACGTGGTCGTTGCCCCCATCGGTCTGCACGGGGGCAGTCATTTCCCACCAGGGTCCCTGACCGTAATTCTCGTTGTAGTACAGCTTTCTTTCCCCACTGGAGCCGTTGACGGTGTACTGCTGGGAGACAATCAGGGTGCCTTTGGGGCCGCCCACCGGGAACCAGCGGATCACCGGGGTGGCCTGTCCGTAGGTGCCTCCAGCGGTTTGCACGGCCACGCCCCGGTCTGTCACTGAACCCCAGTTGAGGCCGTCTGCAGAGAACTTCACGTAAACTTTGCCGGATTGTGGCCCGCCCACATCTTCATAAGCCAGGGCGTACTGGCCATTCCCCATGCGGGCCACCGTGACCATTCCGGGTCGTTCTGCGCCACCCCCGATGCCCACCACGTTGCTTTCTGCACTCCAGGTGAGTCCCCCATCGTTGGAGATCTTGCGGGTGAGCAGCTGGTTGTAGCCCTGCGCCTTGTACTGCTCGCTGGAATAGAAGACCACCAGACGCCCATCATCGAGCAGCACGAGGTGCGGCTCCCACACGCCGGTGTTGTTGGGGTCGTTGGGAAGGGAGGCCCCGTTGGCGTACTGGCTGCGAAACTGCCAGGTTCTGCCCTGGTTCACCGAGGTGTAAAGCTGCAGCTGGAACTGGATGGGGTCGCCACTGGCGTTGAATTTCACAGCATTGGCGGCCAGCAGCAGGGTGCCTTTGGCGAGGTTTCCAGAGGTTCTTTGCAACTCGTAAATGTGGGGTTGCCATTCCAGCTTCCAGCTGGGATCTCCGGGGTGGTTCTGGTCCTGCACGTTGGTGATGTAGGTCCAGCTGGCTCCGTCGTTGGTGCTCTCATAGATGGGAATGCCTGTGCCTGCAAGGTCTTCAAAAGCCAGCTGAATGCGTCCATTGAAGCTGGTGTTGCTCTGGTTCTGCAGACGCAGCAACTGGGTGTAGGAGGTGCCTCTGGACAGGATGGTGCCCACGGCCTGTTTGGACGGCTGGACGGCTGTGACTGCAGTTCTGGCTGCAGGGGCTTGCTGGTTGCATGCGCCCAGCAAGAGGGTGGTGCTCACAAGAAGAACGGTCTGGTTCAAAGCTGTCAATCGGGGCATAAGTCTCCTGTCCTGAGACCATGACATGCTTGCAGAATCCCGTCTCTAACGGGATTCCTGTCAGGCCATGGGTGCAGGGAAATGGGATGGGTGGTGCTGCGTCAAGTTAAGCACACTTTTTCAGAGGCTGTCAAGAGAGTGTTTCAATGTTTATGGAAACAAAAAGGGGCCATTTGAGGACAAAATTGGGGGGTTAGGGGTTTTCGGCAGGGTTTTTGAGTGGGCAAAAGAGGGTTTTGATGCAACAGAAGTCTTTCTGAAATGGCTTCAGAAAGGCATCAAATACCGTATGAAGCTTTTTCTGGAAAGGGTTTTCTTTGACCCTGAGGCATTCCGAAAGTGCAGAAAACGGTTTCGCAGCTTGTTAAACTTTCGGAGACTATTGAAATATTCTGCGAGGGATGTTATAGTTCGAAAAAATCAGAAACAAAAGAAATCGGTGCACAGGCTGGCTGTGTTCCAGCGTGCCCATGTTTCCACAGGAGCCCCATTGACCAGACCCCAACATTCGCCCTGCAGTGATCCGCCCTTTTTCCTTCGCAAGAGGTCATTTTATGGATTTTGACTACCCCAGACCCCTCCTTCAGCGCCCAGACTGGCAATCCCTCAACGGGAGCTGGCAGTTTGCGTTTGACCCAGAGCAGCAACACACCCACCCTTCGCAGGTGGACTTTGACCGTGAAATTCTGGTTCCCTACTGCCCCGAAAGCCAGAAAAGCGGTTTGCATGCCACCGACCACTGCAAAGCCGTGTGGTACCGCCAGACTTTCACTGTTCCCGAAAAAGCCGCCACAGAACGCACCATCCTGCACTTCGCCGCTGTGGACCACCAGGCCCGCATCTGGGTGAACGGCATTTTTGCCACCGAACACAAAGGCGGGCACACCCCCTTCAGCGTGGACATCACCCTGCACCTGCAGAACAACAGCGAGACCTTTGAGATTGCAGTGCAGGCCATTGACCACCCCACCCGCCTGGACCAGCCCAGGGGCAAGCAGGAATGGCTGACCGAACTGCACGCCATCTGGTACCCCAGAACCACCGGAATCTGGCAGACCGTGTGGCTGGAAACCGTCCCACAAACCCACATCCGTGATCTGCTGTTCACCCCGGACCTGAAAAGCTGGTCCATCCTGCTGGATGCAGAACTCGACGGCCCCACAGACAACACCTCGCTCAGAATCGACTTTTACGCCAACGGACGTCAAATTGCCTCTGACACCTGCCTGCTGCTCGGAAACCACCTGCAACGCCGCATCACCCTGCCAGACGGCTCCTGGGACGATGTGCGAAACCACCTCACCTGGTCCCCCGAGCACCCCCAACTCATTGATGTGGAACTGACCGTTTTGCAAGCTGGACAGCCCACAGACACCGTGCAGAGCTACACCGCCCTGCGTGAAGTGCGACTGGAAGAAGGCCGCTTCCTGCTCAATGACCGTGCCTGCAACCTCAGGCTGGTTCTGGACCAGGGGTACTGGCCCGAATCCCTGATGACCGCCACCGAAACCGAACTGCGGCGGGACATCCTGCTCACCAAACGCCTGGGGTTCAACGGGGTGCGCAAACACCAGAAGATCGAAAGCGCCCGCTACCTGTACTGGGCAGACCGCCTGGGCCTGATGGTGTGGGAGGAAATGCCCAGTGCCTACGCCCTTTCGGACCACAGCATTCAAATGCTGACCCAGGAATGGATGGAAGCCTTGAAACGCGACCGGGGACACCCCTGCATCGTGGCCTGGGTGCCCATCAACGAATCCTGGGGGGTTCCGGACCTCACCCTCTCTGAAAAACCCAGACAGCTGGTGTCTGCCCTGTACCACCTGACCCGCAGCCTGGATTCCACCCGCCCTGTGATTGGCAACGACGGCTGGGAAATCACCGTGTCGGACATTCTGGCCGTGCACGACTACACCAGCGACCCCGAAGTGATCCGGGAACGTTACGGCAACGCACAGCGCGTTCTGGACACCCTGAAACATGAGCGGCCCGGAGGAAGGGTGCTGCTGCTGGACAAGACCCTGCTGGACCACAACCTGCCCGTCATGCTCACCGAATTTGGCGGCATTGCCTTCGCACCCAAAACCACCGACGGCTGGGGATACAGCCGCGCCGACAGCAGCGAAAACTTCACCCGCCACTACACCAGCCTGCTGCGCGCCGTACACGACTGCAAACCCCTCTCTGGCTTCTGTTACACCCAGCTGACAGACACCTTCCAGGAGAAAAACGGCCTGCTTTTTGAAGACCGCACCTTCAAAGGCGACCCCCTGCAAATCGCCCAGGCCACCAGAGGCATCAGGAACGCCCACCAGGCCGAAATGGACCGCAACCCCGACGACCTGGGTTACAACCACCTCTGGCGGGCCAAACAGAAAAGCGTTTGAGAGCCGTCAGCGGTCAGCCATCAGCAGTCAGCAAAAACTCCTGTGGCATTTGCAAAAGTTTTTTGCCCTCGGCTTTTTGCCCTCGGCTTTTTGCCCTCGGCTCTCGGCCCTCAGCCCTCGGCCTTTCCCAACCCCACCCATCCCCCCATCTCAATGAGGTAAAAACCATGAAAACCCCCCTGTACCGCACCCTCGCCCTTGTGTCCCTCAGCCTTGCTTCCGCCAGCGCAGCCCCCACCAAAGTGGTGTTCTGGGATTTCTTCGGAGGCGGTGACGGTGACCGCATGAAGCAAATTGTGGACAAATTCAACAAGAGCCAGAGCGACATCGTGGTCGAGCGCACCACCCTGCCCTGGGGCGTGCCCTTCTACACCAAAATCCACACCTCTGTGGTTTCTGGCGACACCCCCGACGTGATCACCTACCACCTGTCCCGCATGACCACCGGCATCAAAAACGGGGATTTCCGTGCCATCACCACCGAAGAGATGGCCGAGGCTGGCATCAAACTGAGTGACTTCCAGCAGAACCTGGTGAAAAACCAGGCGGCCCTCGCCAAAAGCATCACCGGCAAGAGCGACGTGTACGGCCTGCCCCTGGACACCCACACCCTGGTGCTGTACTACAACAAGGACATCCTGGCCAAAGCCGGTCTGCTGGACAGCAAAGGCCAGCCCAAAGGCCTCAACACCCTGGAAGGCTTCACTGCCGCGCTGCAAGCCATCAAAGACAAAACCGGAATGCTTCCCGCTTCCACCGCTTCCAGCCAGGATCCCTCCTCGGTGTGGCGCATCTGGTACACCCTGTTCCTGCAGTCCGGCGGAAAACTGGTCAGTGGCGGCAAGCTCAGCCTGAAAGACATGGACACCAAAGGTGTGGCTGCCCTCAACACCATGGTGGACTGGACCAAGGGTGGTCTGATCGGCAAAAACGCCACTTACCCGGCCATGGTTGCCCTGTTCTCTGCAGGCCGTGCGGGCTTCATGATCAACGGCAACTGGGAAGTGCCCACCTTTGTGGACCTCAAGAAGAGCGGCAAACTTTCTTTTGATTATGGCATCGTGCCCTTCCCCAAACTGGGCCAGAACCAGCAGACCTGGGCGGATTCCCACATGCTGGCCATTCCCGCCAACGCCAAAAAGCCCATGACCAAAGACAAGCTGAACGCCACCCTCAAGTTCATCGACTTCGTGGCCAACAACAGCCTGGACTGGGCAGGCGGCGGTCACATCCCCGCATACCTGCCCACCCAGAACAGCGCTGCCTACAAGTCCCTGCAGCCTGTGGCCCAGTACAGCGCCAGAGCTGCCAAAGACGTGATGCCCGATCCTGCCCTCCCCATCTTCGGTGCAGCAGGTCCCTTCTTTGATGCGCTGGGCAACTCCCTGACCCCCGCTCTCAACGGCCAGCTCACCTCAGAGGCCGCCATCGACAAGTTCAAGCAGCAGCTCACCGACCTCAGCAAATGATCTCCTCGCTCCCGGGATGTCTCTCTCTCCCATCCCGGGAGCATTTTTTCAGAAAGGAGATGTCCTGATGAACCTGCAAAGCACCTCAAGCACCCCCACCAGAACCCCACGCAAAACCAACCGATCCAGCTGGTGGACTGCATACCTGCTGGTCTTGCCGTTTGCAGCGGTGTACCTGCTGTTCCTGATTTACCCGACCCTGTCGGCCATTCAACTGAGTTTCACCAGTGCAGACCTCACCGGGGTGGGACCCTACGTGGGCCTGAAGAACTACATCACCCTGCTTTCAGACCCCAGATTCTGGGATTCGGTCAAGCACACCCTGTATTTCATGCTGCTGACCGTGATTCCCAACACCCTGGTGGGTTTCATGTTCGCCTTGATGGTGGCGAGGCTCAGGCACCTCAAAAGCTGGGTGCTTTCGATTTTCTTTTTGCCCAACGTGCTGCCCGTCAGTGTGGTCACCGCAGTGTGGGTGTGGATTCTGGACCCCAGCTTCGGGGTGTTCAATTACCTGTTCAAAACCAACACCTCCTGGTTTGAAGACCCCACCTGGGCGATGCCTTTTGTGGCCCTGGTGACCATCTGGTGGAGTGCAGGCTTCAACATGCTGTTGATTCTGGCTGCCATCCAGAATGTGCCCAAAGAGCTCTACGAAGCGGCAAGCCTGGACGGAGCCAACACCTGGCAGGCTTTCTGGGCGGTCACCTGGCCCACCGTGTGGCCCGTGACCTCGCTGGCCCTCTTGTTGCAACTGATTGCCCAGTTCAAGATCTTCGATCAGGTGTACCTGCTGACCGGAGGGGGGCCTTTCGAATCCACCACGGTGGTCCTGATGCAACTTTACAAAGAGGGTTTCCAGCAAACCCACGGCGGTTATGCCTCCACCATTGCGGTGGTGTTCATGGTGATCATCCTGCTGGCTTCATGGGTGCAAAACAAACTGCTGGGAGGCAAAAAATGAAACGCCAGCAATTCTCCATTCTGGGCTTCTCTGGCACGCTTTTCACATTGGTGTTTGCCATTGTGTGGGTGTTCCCGCTGTACTGGGTGGTGGTCACCTCCTTCAAACCCGACACCGAAACCATTGCCTTCCCACCCACCTTTTTTCCCAAAGAGTGGTCTCTGGAGGCCTACACCTACATCCTGCAAAACAGCCCGATCCTCAGCTGGTACGGCAACAGCCTGCTGACCTCCGTGATCATCACCGCCCTGGTGGTGCTGCTGGCCCTGATGTTCGCGTATGCACTGTCCCAGATTGAGTTTCCGGGCAAGACCTGGCTGTACTGGCTGGTGCTGGCAGGCTTCATGATTCCCTTCCAGGCCAGCCTGATTCCGCTGTTCATGCTGGTCAACAAGATGGGACTGGTCAACACCTACGCCGGAGTGATCCTGCCGCAACTCGCTGCCCCCATTGCCGTGGTGATCTACAAGCAGTTCTTCGATCAGGTGCCAAAAGAACTCTCCGAAGCTGCAAGGCTGGATGGAGCCAGCGAATTCAGGATCCTGTTCCAGATTTATTTGCCCCTCAACCTGGGCATCACCTGGGCACTGGTGATCATCACCTTCATTGGGGCCTGGAACAACTTCTTCTGGCCTTTCATTGTCACCAACTCTGCCGCCAAGATGACCATTCCGGTGGGCATCACCCAGGTGCAGGCCGCTTACGGGGTGGCCTACTCCAAAACCATGGCCACCGCTGTGCTGGCCGCACTTCCCACGGTTGTGGCCTATTTGCTGTTCCAGCGCAAAGTTTCTGAAGGGGTGATGGCGACTTCTGGGCTGAAGTGAGGGGATCTTGCCTTTGTAGGGGCGAGGCATGCCTCGCCCAAAAGACAGGCATCTGAAACAGAACAGGGGCAAAACTGGACATGGGGGGCGGGCTGCAGGCTCGCCCTTTTGTCTTGCCATTGGTTTTCAAGGCAGGTCCTGGGTTCTGTTGTTCTCAGCCCTGAAGGGTTTTCATGCCCTGGGATCAATTGTGAAAACACATCTCCATCAAGAAACGTTTGCACCCAGAATGTAGCCACTTTTTAACAAAACCCTCAAGGAAAACCGTGAGAACCCTCAGGGTAAGGTGAACACCATAAGGTGCACCCCTCTCCTGCGCCTTCCCCGAGGTTTCTCATGTCTGATTCTGCACCTCAAACAAATCACCTATCTGTGCACCGGACCTTGCTGGACCACATGACCGATGTGGTGGTTGTGCTGAACCAGACCGGCCATGTGCTGTATCACAACCCCAGTTTCCAGCAGACTTTTGGTTTTGCCCCTGAAAAAGGGCTGCAAATGCACCACTGGCTGCACCCGGAAGACCTGCAGGTGATGCGGTCTTTTGGACTGCTCAACCAGTTGAAGGGCGTTCCCATTGCCCTTCCCCCGTTGCGCCTGTCTTCCACAGGCGGATCCTGGCGCTGGTTTGAGGGCACCCTGGTGAACCTTGCAGAAGACCCCCAGGTGCAGGGCCTGCTAATAAGCCTGCGGGACATCACCCTCAGGATCCAGGCAGAACAGAGGGCCCAGAAGCTGCACCAGTTCACGGTTGCCCTGTCCGGGGCCAGCAACCTGCAAGAGGTGGTGCAGGTGATTTTGCTGCAGGGCATTGAGGCCATGGGTGCAGTGGCAGGAGGGGTCATGATGGCAGACCACTGCAAAGGTCAGGTCGAGGTGCTGGGAACGGTGGGCTACCCGGAACAGTTGGAGAAACCCTGGCGGATTTTTCCCCTGAACGCCCTCACCCCTGCGGGAGAAGCCATCCGGCAGGGGTGCGACCTGTTCTTGCATGCAGAAGACTGGCATGTGCGCTACCCCCACATCCAGCACATCAAAACCTCCAGATCAGGCAGAAAATGCGTGCTGGTGATGCCTCAAGAAGGCCAGCCTCTGGGTGCCCTCACCCTGAGCTTTGACACCGATGTTCCGTTCAGCGATCTGGAAAAACACTTCCTGAGGGACATGGCTGCCCGCTGTGCAAATGCCTTGCACCGTGCAGGATTTCACCACAAGCTGGCCGGGCAGGAACGCCGTTACCGCAAGTTCACCGAGCACAGCCACGACATCGTTTCGGTGCTGGATCTGGATGGCATTGTGCAATACACCAGTGCCTCCATGAAACGCATTCTGGGTTACCGTCCCGAGGAACGCATGGGCCTCAGCGGTTTCATGGACATCCACCAGGAAGACCAGGTTCCCCTCAAAGAATGTTTTCAGCAGGCCCTTTGCAACCCCGGACAGCCCATTTTTGCCACCTACCGTTTTCGCCACAAGGAGGGGCACTGGGTGTGGCTGGAATCTTCGGGCACCCTGTGTCTGGAAGATGAAGATGTGGATGGGGTGCTGATCACGACCCGTGACATCACCACCCGCAAAGAAGCCGAGCAACAAATGCAGGTGCAACTGAAAAAATTCCAGCAGCTCATTGATCTGACTGCAGCTTTCGCCCTGCAACAGGCCCCGGAACAACTGGTGGAACAGGCGCTGAATTTGTGCCTGGACCTCAGCGAGTACCAGCAGGGGTTTTACATCCCGCTGGACCGCGTCAGCAAACCCCTGTGGGCCGGACCGCAGGCCCTCTCGAAACTGCCCCAGGCCCTGGTGCTGGCCGATCTGCACAGCCGGGACCAGCTTGGACAGTCAGCAGACCGGCATCATCCCTGGTTCACCGATGTGCCCTTGCAGGGACTGGACGGCTGGGGTTCTCTGGCCCTGCTTCCCGTGCTGTTCAGGGACACTGTGCAGGGGGTGCTGATTTTTGGCGCACCGCATTTTGTGGTGGTCAATGCAGACATCCAGAAACTCCTGCATGGGGTCTCAGAGCAGGTTACGCAGGCCATGCACAGGGGCGTGCACCTCTCCGAACTGAAAGAATCCCGCGAGGAAACCTTAAGGGCCATGGGCCTGATGCTGGAATTCCGCGACTACGAAACCAAAGGCCACACAGACCGGGTGGTGCAACTCTCAGAGCGACTGGGGCAACGTCTGGGCTTCCAGAAAGCCGACATGGACGCGCTCAGGTGGGGGGCCTACCTGCACGACACCGGAAAAATTTCCATTCCAGACCACATCCTGCTCAAACCTGGCAAGCTGGACGCCCAGGAGTGGGACACCATGAAACGCCACACCACCATCGGGCATGAACTTTTGTGCCACATCCCCAGTTTGCCTGCCTCCACCCTGCAGGTGGTTTTGCACCACCATGAGCGCTGGGATGGCAGCGGCTACCCCAGAGGTCTGGCAGGCAAAGACATCCCCCTGGCTGCACGCGCCTTTGCCCTCGTGGACGTGTACGACGCCCTCACCGATGTGCGCCCTTACAAACGGGCCTGGACCCATCAGGAAGCCGTGGAGGAGATTGAACGCACCTCGGGCAGCCACTTTGATCCGCACATGGCCCGGACGTTCCTGCAACTCCTGCAAGAAGAAATTCCCCAGAACCTGCACTGAGGGGGTTCTGAAATTTTGCTATACTGGATTTTGAGGTGAATCACACAATCCAAACCACCCCATGAAGTTTGAAACATATCGAATGTATCGTCCGTAAGCCCTATTCCTATTTACAAGAGGTCAATTTATGCAAAACCTGAAACGCAGCCTGCTGCTCTTTGGAGCACTCGGGCTCACTGGCTGTGGGATGCTGGCTGTCCCCAAACCGTCGCCTGTTTCTGAAAGCAGCTCCCACTCCACTGAAATTCTCCGCCAGGGAGCCATTCCGCTGTGCAACAATGTGGCTCTGGGAGGAAATCACCCTTATGGCCTGGGAGGATCCCTCTGGAGACAGTGGGTGTATCTCAATGACAACAGCACACCACTGAACTACTCCACATTCACCACGGATCTGCCCCTCCCTGGCAACATGAGCATCAGTCCTTACGTATACGACTCCTCAGGTGGCCTTGTTTATCCCAGTCCGATCATCTATCAGTATGTTTACAACCCTGGATTCAATGTTTCTGGCATTGAGGCCTCCACCAGGCACCCCATCCCTCAGGTGCCCCTGAACAGCAGGGCAAGTTACGGGCCTATTTATGCTGGCAGTGCCCAACAATACGCATTGCCGGTGGTGAGCATTGCCAACAACTTCAAGTTGCTGGATGGAAATGGCAATGCCATCAAAGACAACAATGGAATTGATATCGTCAATTCAGGCATACAGACTTATTATCCGAGCATCAATGGCAATCAGGTGCGCTTTTCTGGAGGCCAGAGCCTGAAACTGGAGTTTTACCTGGACCCTTTGGTGAAGACCCGCAAGGAGATCATTGAGGCGGATTATACGGATCCTGCCACAGGGCAGACCAAAACCGACTGGGTGGAGGTGGACATGCCGTACCAGGAAGCCACCCTGAAGGTGACCACCCCGAGTTACATCGTGTATGAGCCCTATGGGCAGAAGACTTACCAGACCAGCACCAACCCGTTGCCAAACTTCAAGTTCAATCTGCGTGGTTTTAACAACAGCGTGACCAATGACCATCGCTTTTTGATGCAACAGGGCATTGCTTATAACCGTCCAAGCACCATTGCCCTTGAAGATCTGACGACCTGGAACAACTGGCTGGACACCCGTCAGGATTTTGTGCTGGGGTGGAATGTGTACAACCAGAAAGTGGCTTCTGCAACGATGAATGCCAACGGTGAGCCGGTGGTGAATGCGGCCACGGCAACCACCCAGAGCAACTGGAATCTGGGGACCCCCGGATATGCCAACGACAGGAACTGCCTCAGCAAGACTTTTGCAGTGGAGGAGGGAAGCCCTCAGCGGTTTTCCGTGGTTCAACCTGCAGCTCAGGTGTATCAGCCAGGAACGTTCAGTGACACCCAGCAGGGACTCAAAGCAGAATACTTTGACAATGCAGATTTCACCAACAAGCGCACCGAACAGTTGAATGCCAACATCGGTTTCAACTGGGGTGGGTATTCTCCTGCGCCGTACGTGTCCCCTGAGACCTACAGTGTGCGCTGGTCGGGTACACTCACCCCTCCGGTGAGTGGAAGGTACACCCTGAAATTCACAGGGGGCAGCAATGTGCGGGTGAGCCTGAACAAAATGCGCATTGTGGATGCCTGGACGGGAACCCCTGATCTGGTGAACCAGCCTGCATCGGGTGAGGTTTATCTGCAAGGGAACAGGAAATACAACATTCTGGTGGAGTACAAGCAAAACACGGGCAATGCCCAGGCCAGACTGGAATGGAGTTACCCTGGAAAAACCATGGAGGTCATTCCTGCTGCCTCCTTCACTCCAGTGGAAGCGCCCGTGACCCCTGTGTATCTGAAGCCCGTGCATGTGGGGATGGAGTATGTGCTTGCTGCCATGGAAGACGGCACTGTGCGTGGGTGGGGCAACAACTCAGCCAACCAGATTGGCAATGGGGTGATCACTGATCCAGTGGTTTACAGAAATGCTCCAGTGCCTGGATTGCAGAACATCAGTGAAGTGTCTTTCTACTCTTCCAGTTCCACTTCTGAATTGCACAATCTGGCCCTGGATGACAATGGCGATGTCTGGGCCTGGGGAATCAGCAACAGCTATGGTGAACTGGGTCGTTCTTCTGCCAATCCAAGTGCATACACCATTCCACAGAAAGTGGTGGGCTTGTCCAACATTGCCCGGATTTATGCCAGCAACCGAACCAGTCTTGCTGTAGCAAAAGATGGCAAAATCTACCAGTGGGGATCCATCATTGATCCTCATGTCCAGAGTGGGTATGCGTCAAAATCCGTTCCAGAAACCCTGAAAAAAGATGCTGCAGGGAATGAGTTTACAGGTGCCAGAGAAGTTGTTGCGCTGCGTTTTAATGCAAATGGGTTTGCCATTTTGAAGACAGATGGAACAGTGTGGACTTTTGGAACCACAAACAATGATGGAATCCTGGGTGTGGGTTACCCAGGCTATTCTCTGTACCCTGTTCAAATTCCTGGTTTGAGCAACATTGTTTCCATTGCTTCCAGTGAATCATCTGGAACGGTTTATGCGATTTCTGCCTCTGGAGAAGTCTGGACCTGGGGCAGATCACAAGCCAAAACCACTGCAGCCCAGGTGAACAATTATGCTCCTGTGAAATTGGAGGCCCTGGCAGGCCAGAAGATTGTGCAGGTGGCTGTGGGTGCAGATTACACCATTGCCCGCAACGATCAGGGAGAACTTTATGCCTGGGGCAATGGGAACTACTTTGGAACAGGCAACACCTATGCAAACCAGTATGTCTATCCTCCTGTGAGATTGCCCATTTCTGACAGTTTCCAGTTCGTATCGGTGGATTCCAGCATTCGCACTGTGGCTGCCATTGATGTACAGGGAAAAATTCACGGATGGGGGAGCAATCAGTGGTGTTTGATAAACTACAATCCCAGTTGCTCTGGAGATTATCTCTATCCTGCCACTTATGTTCTGTCTGGCTTTGTGAAAACCTACTGAACCTTTTTATCTGAAGCACATCAACCAAATAGCCCTCTCTGGAAAAACTTCAGAGAGGGTTTTGTTTTTTCAGGGTTTTACTGCACGTTCACCGAAAGCCCTTTGACCCAGATGTTCCCGCTGCCTCCAGAAGTTTCATCTCCGAACTCAATCCCAGACAGGTAATAACTGTTGCTGGTGTACCCCCTGTTGACCGAATCCTGGATGAAGTTCTTGAAGTTCAGGCTGCCTGCGTTGCGCCTTGCAGGTCCCTTGTAAGTGATGTACTCCCAGCTTGCTCCGTTGCCGGACATGTGGGTTTTGTAGATGTCGTAGTACACGCCGTCGATGGTGGTTCCGGCCACGCGGCTTCCAGCAGGGTTGGCGGCACTGTCGTAATCCAGCCAGACCATGATTTCGGTGGCGATGTCTCCGGGGCGTGCGGTGCCTGCGCCTGGGGAACGGGTCAGCCAGATTTCGGGGGCAAAGTCATAGTGACCGCTGCGGGTGGCTTCCACATCCCAGTTGAGGATCACGTTTTTCATGCCATTCACGGCCATGGGGAAGCGGGCATCGGTGCTGGGGGCGTTGTCCCAGGGTTTCCAGCCAAAAATGATCTCTGGGTAGGCGTAAACGGAGGGGTCATAACCGGGCCAGTTCCAGTTCCAGCCGTACTGCTTCACGCCGTTCACGGTGCGTTCCTGCAGGCACTGCTTCCAGCCGGAGGTTTTGAAGCTGCCCCAGGTGTTGTTCACGTATTTGTAGGGGCCAGAGTTGAGGGTGGCGTATTCCTCGCAATACTCCTTGGAGGGTCCAGGTCCAGGGCCAGGTCCGGTACCATGCGAGGTCGGAATGAACCTGAACTTTTGGTTGTTGCCCTGCACACAGGACCACTGGGTCAGGTTGGCCCCGTTGTTCTGGCTGATTCCGGCGATGTCCAGGCACAGGTTGCTGTGTTTGGGAATCAGGCTGTAGGTGTTGTTCCCCAGATCCCACAGAGCATAAAGCTGATTCCTGAGGTTGGGGTCATCGGGGTTGCTGTGGCAGTCCCACTGCCCGACGTTGGCTCCATTGTTCATGGCCATGCCCATCACATCCATGCATTTCTGGGAGTGCTGCGCCTGGATCTGGTAGTACACCCCTCCGGCATACACCCGTTTGAATTTCCAGTCCTGGTTGTAGTTGGGGTTGTTGTCCACGCAGTCCCACTGCCAGACCTGCGCCCCGTTGCTCTGGCTGATTCCGGAAACATCCAGGCATTTTCCGCTGTGCACGGCCTGCATGCGCACGATTTTGCCATCTCCGATGTCTGCCCCTCCGCCCGAGTGGGCCTGGGGAGAGAGGGTGGATTTTAAGGTCTGAGGGGCGTTCTGACCGCATGAGGCCAGCAGCATGAGGCCAAGCAGGGCCAGTCCCTGGTGGGGTTTCTGGGGGTGCAGCATGTGACTCCTTTGGGGTTGTGGAATGGGTTGATGGTAGCGCAGGGGATCTGAAAAAGCCTGAAATGGCAGGTGGTTTTTCAGGCATTTAGGTTTTCAGAAAGTTTTGCCAGCTCAGCACAACGACATCTCACCATGCTCCTTTGATCTTCCAGGATGGCCGGAACAACCAGCGTTTCCGTTTCCTGCCTGTTTCACACTGAAGTTCATTTCAACCCTGCTGCAGACACCGCTTTTTGAGGTCTGGGCCTCTGAAAGCCAGCACTTCAGGGCTGATACACTGGGGCCATGTTGTCTTCTCTGTGCGGTTGTTCCAGATTTTATACAGCTTTTCCTTGCGGTGACAGGTCAAAGGACGTTCTGTTGCAGTCCAAAAGGAGATTGCATGGGGGTTTTTGATCACACCTGTGCGCTCACCCGCACCAGCATCAGTGTCCGGGATCCAGTGATGCTGGTGGCGCTGCACTGGACAGATCGAGACCTTGCCAGCACCCACAAATTGCTCGAAATGCTGGACCGTCCACCCACCAGAGACCTGAACCAGCTTTTTCGCTTTTGTGGTTCTGGAACCTATGATGATCGGGGCAGTGTGGGGCACTTTGACCACATGGAGGGCTGTACTGCAGATGACTTTTGGTGGAACTTTCAGTTCATGTGCCACCTGAATGCGGTCACGGATTTCATGGGCGAGAGCCTCCAGCAGGCAGAAGACCCGTTTTCCTATCTGCAGACCTTCCTCAAGCAATGTTCACAGGCACGGATTGAATTGTTTGGACACAACCTGCTGGGAGAGCAGCTTTTTGACCAGCATGAGCTGGACTTGCAAACAAAATTGCATCGGATCACTGGTGAAGTGCTGCTTCGCAAGCAAAAGCAACTTGAAGAGTGGGACAGCTGAATTTATTACCGCCAATGAAAAAGGACCCGCACAGGGTCCTCTTTCGGCTGGCTGCGCTCTCTATTTCCCCAGCAGCCAGCTGCCACTTTGCAGCTCTGCTTGGAAGTGGTCCCGGATGAAGGCATTCTGTTGCAAACGGTGGTCTCCCCAGTAACCGCTGGGACAGGCTGGACCTCCTGCTGTGGCTCCGTCAGAGCAAATCCAGCTGGCCTGGCTTTGCCAGAAGGTGTTGATGTAGGCCACGCTGCGAATCACGTCTTTGTTGTCTGAGATGAACTTGAAGTAAGGCACATACCAGCCGTCCCAGATCTGCTGGTCCGAGAGGTCTTTCTGGGTGCCGTTGAAGATGGTTTTCACGGTCTTGTGGGTCAGGTCATACCCCTGAGGGGCAGATTCACTGATCTGCACGGGTTTGTTGTGGGCACGGGCAAATTTGAGGATGGCGTTCTGGGCCTGGGTGGGGGTGTAGAGGGCGTATTTGCTGCCTTCTCCCCAGGTCTCCATCCAGCTGGTGCCGTAAAAGTAACTGACGCCCACCCAGTCCACCACGTCATCTCCGGGGTAAAAGGAGTCCAGCATGGCCTGCCCGAATTTCTCATCGGTGGGGGAGAGGGGATGGTGGAAATCTTTGCTCCCGTTGTACCGCAAATCCCGATACCAGCCGTAAGGCACACCGTCTGGATCTCCAAATTCGCCGCCCTGGTCGTAAGGCTGGGGCCATGCCGAGGCCTGCCACACGTAGGCCACGTTGTCGGTCTGGGCGTTGATGGTCTTTTTGATTTCTTTGAAGGCATCCCGGTAAAGCTGGGCGTTGAAACAATTCCAGGGTCCGTCAAATTCATACCCGATGCGCAGGAACACTTTCTTTCCGGTCAGGCTCTTGAAATACTGCCCCAGTTGCTCAAAGTAGTAGCGGTACTGGCCTTTCAGTTCGGGGGTGAGGTCCCCGTCATTGCGGTCCAGCATGGCCCTGAGGGGTTGCTGGGCACAGTTCACAGAGGTGCCACTCAGCCACAGGCCCACACTGAGGGTGTCCGAGGTGCTGTACTGGTCCACACTGGCCTTGAAATCCACTTTGCCACTTCCCAGGTTGATGCTGTTGCTGGCGTATCCCTGGCCGTATTCGTGTTTTTCGTTGTGAGGCACCCCACCCAGCACCCGCCACTGTTCATTGTCTGGAACGGTGTTTCCGATGTTGGTGTAGAGGGTGATGCCTGCAGGGGCAGGGAAACCAGCCCCGTCAATCAGGTCTTTTCTGGCGTCTGAGAGGGTGTCGCTGTCCTGGCCCAGAATGAACTGGATTTTGCCGTTCTCGGGCAGGAATTTTCCTGAGAAGGTAGGGGAGACGGGGGTTTTCTGGGCGCAACTGAGCATCGAGGTGAGCAAAACCACCGACAGCAATAGGGGTTTCTGGGTCCGGGTCATGGTGTCCTTTCAGAACAGGTTGGAGGATGACCAGATCATAACCCCATATTGAAAGCGCTGTCAAGAATGTAATTGGTGTATAAACAACGTTCTGGATGGAGTTTCTGAAATTTCAGAAAGTGTTTCAAAGGATCTGAAAAAAGGTTTTGGGCCAGACGTTCAAGGGCACCCGCAAAGGAAAGTTTGTCACAAAACTGAACCAATGCGGAAAAAGCCCCAAAAGCGTCCTTTTTGCTTCTGAAAGTCTTTCTGAAATTTCAAAAAAATTGCTGTCTAGACAGTTTCAAACTTTCAATCTGTTTCCATGAAACGCCCAAAAATGAACGCTGGATCAGGTTTGAAGGTGAAACACCCGAAAGACAATGCGCTTAAAGATTTTGAAAAAAGCCCGTTTGACAAGCGTTTTTCTCCTTTCATGCAGCTTTTTGAATGCATTTGACATGAACCGGGTCCAGACCTACACTGCAAACAAGACACCCACAATTCAGCACCCTTTTCGCAGAAGATCCACACGACAGCCTCCATTCTGAAATCGCTTTCAATGGTTGCTGCATGGATTGCTGCACGTTCCCGTGGCTGTCATTCACCCTTCCAGGAGAACCATGAAACAACAGATCCTCACCCCTCTGGCCTTCCTCAGTGTCGCCCTGATCATCAGCAGTTGCTCCCAGCAGACCCCCAGCCATGCCAGCTTTCAGAAGCAGGCCGTGACCGGCAAATTCACCGGCGACAGGATCATGGTGATTTCCGGCCAGACCACCGACGGCATCAGCAACTACCAGCAGAACTTTCCCGGCAAATACGCAGGCGTCACCCTGTATGTCAATCCTGCCCTGCAGACCAGTGGGTTCACCGGAGGCAGCACCCCCGCGTGGTACTCCAGTGGCTACGGCAACCAGGACCTGAACCTCGCCAGGAGCGCCACCGGACCCCAGCAGGCCCTGACTGTGGGCATCTGGATGGGGCAGGCCTTTGACACCGACATTGCCAAAGCCATCGACCCCAGCAAACCCTGGCAGGGAGACATCCAGAACACCATCGATGGTTCCCCGGTGGGTACGGGCCTGCTGCAGAACATGCGCAGCATCATCACGGACCTCAAAAATTCTGGCCGTCCGGTTTTTGTGCGCCTCGGCTATGAAGCAGAAGGCCCCTGGAACGGCTACTGGCCCGACGCCTACAAGACCATCTGGAGCTGGTTCAAGGCCGAAACACAGCGCCAGGGTGCCACCAACATTGCCCTGGTCTGGCAACTGGCTGCATGGTGCAACGGCGGGGTGCTCTCTGGTGGCGGTCCCCTCAACCCCACCGGCAGCAACACCAACGACACCCGTCCGGTGGGCAGCAACCTTGCGGCCTTTTATGACCAGTGGTGGCCTGGCAGCACCAACGTGGACTGGACCGCCATTTCCCTCTTTGATCAGGGTGGGGAGTGCTCAAATGGGCTGACTGCTGTGCAGAACGTGGTCAACTACCTGAAAACCAAGGGCAAGCCCATCATGATCTCCGAATCCACCCCCAGAGGTTACACCCTGGCACCAGATGGTCAGGTCAAGTTCGAGCAGACCGGCAAAACCACCCGCACTGGACTGACCGGGCAGACGGTGTGGAACGAGTGGTACAACCCCTACTTCAACTTCATTGAAGCCAACCAGAACGACATCCGCGCCATCGCCTACATCAACGACAACTGGGAAGCCTACAGCCACTGGGCCTGCACCCTCAGCAGCAGTGGCGGTGTGGTGAACGGCTGCGCAGAAGGGGAGTGGGGCAACAGCCAGCTTTCTGCCAACGCCACGGTGAAAACCAACTGGAACGCCCGCATCAGCAACGGACTGTACCAGTTCACGGTGGGGACAGGCACCGGAGGAGGCGGCTATGACACCACCGCCCCCACGGTCCCCGGCACCCTGACCAGCCCCGGCAAAACCAGCAGCAGCATCAATGTTTCCTGGGGAGCCAGCACCGACAACGTGGGCGTGTCCAGCTACGAAATCTATGTCAACAACGTGTTGAAAGGCACCAGCAGCACCACCAGTTACACCATCACAGGTCTGGCTGCCAGCACCGCCTACAGCATCAAAGTGCGCGCCCTGGACGCCGCAGGAAATGCTTCTGCTTTCAACACGGCCATCAGCGTGACCACCAATGCCCCTTCCAGCGACACGCAGGCCCCCACAATTCCGGGAACGCTGACCAGCCCCGGCAAAACCAGCAGCAGCATCAATGTTTCCTGGGGTGCTTCTACAGACAACGTTGGGGTGTCCAAATATGAGGTGTACGTCAACAACGCCCTCAACGGCAGCAGTGGCAGCACCTCTTACACCATCTCTGGACTGACCGCCAACACTGCATACAGCATCAAAGTGCGTGCCCTGGACGCTGCAGGAAATGCCAGTGCATTTAACACCCCCATTTCAGTGACCACCAGCAGCCAGAGTTCCAGCATCAACATCCCCGGTGTGGTGACCTCATCTGTGGGGGCAATTGCCAATGGAACCAGCAAAACCTTCAATGTGAGTGCCACACAAAATGCCAAGTACAAGTTCCTGATCACATCAAACAGCAGCCAGAACAGCCAGCTGCTGGATGTCTCCTTCAATGGTGAAACCGTCACCCAGGCCATCAACGCTGGAGGGACCATCACGGCATATTTCCAGGCGGTGACCAGTGGGGCGAAAACCCTGACCATCACGGCAAGAAGTGGCAGTGTCTCCATCGGCAAAATGGAAGGCCAGACCTGGTGAGGTGAAACACAGATGCTCCTCTGGACAGCCACCATCGTGGAGTTTCAACTTGTGGACCACACTGCATTTTCCATTGCCCACTTTCTGGTCTACCTGACTGAAGCGGAATACCAGGCCTACCAGAAGGACCCTTCAAAAGCCTGCACCATCCGTTACCATGCGCGGCATGGTCCTCCTCTGGAAGTGCAGTGCCAACCGGCCCAGCAGGTGTTGCCCCTCGAAGATGGCACTTACGAGCTGAAATTCCTGCCCTTGCACCTCTCTTACCGCTGATCGAGCAAGCAGATTCCGAATTCGGGGTCTGCTTTTCAGGTTTTTCCCCGATGTCTTGCTTTCATCTGGTACATGCGTTCATCGGCGAGGTGCAGCAATTCCAGGGCCTGCTGGCATTCCTCTGGATAGAAAGCGATGCCTGCACTCACATCCGCCTCCGGAAAATCCTGTTCCTGAACTTCCCGGATCAAATCCTGCACCCGCAGGTGGATGGTTTCGCTGGAATGGATGGGGCTGTGGGCCAGGATCACCGCGAATTCATCTCCGCCCAGACGGTAACAGCGGTCTTCCAGGCGCATGTGCTGCCTCAGTTCCCGGCCAAAAGCCTGCAGCACACGGTCTCCGGCTTCGTGGCCCTGTCCATCGTTGATGGTCTTCAAGCCGTCCAGGTCCAGCACCATCACGCCCAGAGGGTGTCCGTGGCGTCTGGCACGGGCGTGTTCGGCCTGCAGGTCCTGCTCAAAGGCCCGGCGGTTGCCCAGTCCGGTCAGGGCGTCGTGCAGGGCGGCCTGTTCCAGCAGGTACATTTGCTCCTGGCGTTCCAGCGCCACGCGGATGCTGCGTCCGGCGCTGTCCAGCAGGTTGCGGTCTTCTTCGGTCCAGCTGCGGTTGCCGTTCAGCCAGCTGGCCACAAAAAGCAGTGGGTTCATGGTTTTGCTGCTGAGGGGCACCAGCGGAATGTAAGCCACTGCAGTGACGCCAGCAGCCACAAATTCTGCACGGGCTCCAGGATGTTTGAGGCTGTACTCCATGTACATGGGGGAGTTGCTTTCCAGGCTGCGCCAGGACAGCCCTTTGCCTCTGGGGATGGGTTGCTGGGTGGCTTGCAGGAAAGCTTCACTGGCATGCTGGGTCACGTACACGGTGGTGACATGTCCAGCATTTCCTTTCACGGTCATCAGGCCGGTGTAATCCAGCCCTGCCGCCTGGGCCAGAATCCAGCTGGCTTCGCGGGCCACATCTTCAGGGGGCAGGTTGTCTTCCAGCAGGCGGGAAATCCGGGTCTGGGCTTGCAGGTAACGCATGGCCCGGTCCCGTTCCTGTTCGGCTTTTTTGCGCTCGCTGATGTCTGAGAACTGCACCACAAATTGCTGGGGTGTTCCTGCGCTGTCCCGCACCACCGAGAGGTGGCGCTGGATCCACACCACATGACCGTCTTTGTGCAGGAAGCGTTTTTCCTGGTCCAGGCTGCTCACGGTGGAGTCCTGCAGCTGCACCCGGATCTGCTCGATGTCCTCCTGATCTTCCGGGTGAATGAAGTTCCAGATGGGCTGTTGCAGAAGCTCAGTTTCGCTGTACCCCAGGATGCGGCAAGCAGCCGCATTCACCTGCAAAGGATGACCATCTGTGCCCACCAGCATCTGACCCATGGGAGCATGGTGCATGGCTGCTTGCATCCGATGGGCATGGGTTTGCTGTCTGATTTGCAGGGCTTGCAGCACAGAGCGCGTGGGTTGCAGGGAAGACTGGGGTTTCAGGGGCATGCTGAGTTGCTTTCAGAGGACTTCGGAGTCTGCTTTGCATCTGGGGAATCCCCTGGCAAAGACAGGGCAAGTTGCTCAGGTCGAGTTTAAGGAACAAGGGTGTGGATATGGAACAAAATCCATGAGGAATTATACAGGGATGATTGGGATTTGGATGTGTTCTGTTTGCATTTGGGTCAACTCTTCATTTTTGTGTTTTATTACATTTGTAGAGCATTGTGAAATCAAACATTCAGAGATCATGGATTTATAATGCATGGTTAAACTCTTGTTTGGCTTCCCAGACGTGTTAAATTGTTTTCACAATTGCACATGAGAATCTTGTGGGTGCTGCACGCCTACACTACAGCCATGTCAGAGTTGCAGGTGGTGCAGGGTTACATATCGGTGTATGAGGTGCTGGGTCAGGTGGGAGAGTTGTATCCGGGGAAAACCTGGAAGAAACTCCTCAGAGACCACACCGCCACCCTGCCAGACCACACCCTCAAGCAATTCATGATGAGCGATGGCCGCAAGGGTCGTCTTGTTCCGGCCATCCGCTTGCAGGATTATGCCCGCCTGGTGCGGCATCTGGACCACCTGGATCCTGTGCAGACCTCCCATGATTTTTTGCCCGGGCGAGAAAAAGAGCTGCTGCGCTTCCTCTCCAAAGCGTTCCGTGATCTGGAGCCTGTGCTGGCCTTTCAACACAGCGAGGTGGTTCTGGATTTGTATTTTGTGCGTTCACAGGTGGGGGTCCTGCTGCATTCTCCCCGGCGTGCAAGGCTGTCACAGTACGTGTTGCAGGGCTTGCAACGTGAATTGGGTTGCGTGGTGTTGCCCGTACATCCCTATCAGGAGGGTTTTGATCTGGGTGAAGTGTTGTGGGAACTCCGACGGTTGATCCAGCAGCAAGAACTGCAAAGCCTCTGAAGTTTTGTGTTTTTTGCTGTTGCACAAATAAATGAAATTGCTTGATCCAGTGAAGTGACAATGGGGAACATTGTGCTTCATGTTTCTTATGTGTGTCAGCAGACATTGAGAGATCCCACAGAGCCGCTTCAGTTGCAGGTGTTATCGTGTCTTTCAGAAGCCATGCCTGAAACGGAAATCCTGAATTTGATTCAGGAGCATGTTTGATGAATCATTGTCAATTCTTAAAAATCACATGTTGACATTAACAATAAAATTCTATCAAGAAATTATCATCTGTTTGTCATTAAATTAAATTAACTTGAAGAAGTCGAACAGAGACCCGAATGCAAAGGCTTTGCAAAGAGGTCTTTGCGGGGAATGCTCAGTTTGATCTTGATTGTTTGAACCATCGCAAATTCAGTTTTAAGCCTCTCGTCATCCAAAGGAGCACTAAGATGAGCAACCAAAACAGTGGTAAAAGTGGACAGCAAGGCAACCAGGGCGGCAACCAGCAAGGCAAGCAGGACGGACAGGGCCAGGGCAACCAGCAATCCACCCAGGGCGGCAATCAGGGTGGCAACCAGCAAGGCAAGCAGGGCGGACAGGGCCAGGGTGGAAACCAGGGCAATGAAGGCCGTCACCAGCTGACCCACGAAGAGCGCATGCGTGGCGGAGAAAACTCCCACAAAAACGACCAGCAATCCACCCAGGGTGGCAGTCAGGGCAATCAGGGCCGTGGAGGCAACCAGGGCGGCAACGATGAAGGCCGTCCTGAACTGACCGACGAAGAACGCGCCCGTGGTGGCCGCAATTCCCACGACAACGACGGCAAATCTGGACAGGGTGGCGGTGGAAACCGCTGACCTGCACCTCTTGACCCATCCTCACCTTTGAAACAGCACCCCCTGGAACTCCAGGGGGTGCTGTTTTTGAAGAGAAATGGCCATCACCAGAATTGTCCTGCATTTGCACATCAATGCTTTTGCGCACCCCGTTGCCTTTTTTGCTGGCAGCAGATCCAGAAAGCAAGAAATCCCACATGATGAATTTCTTTTCAAGAAGCCATCAGCTGTTTATCACCCGAAAAAAATCCATTTTGCTTTTTAAAAAGCCAGACTGAACTTGAACAGCAGGACCAGGATGCTGAAAAAGCACCTGCGGATGGACTGAAGATCCTTCCTGACTTTGATTCCCTGATTTTCAGGCAGAGGTGTTTATGTTTGAA
This sequence comes from Deinococcus roseus, assembly GCF_014646895.1. Lineage (NCBI taxonomy): Bacteria > Thermotogati > Deinococcota > Deinococci > Deinococcales > Deinococcaceae > Deinococcus > Deinococcus roseus. The sequence continues at coordinate 45,129 of NZ_BMOD01000017.1, read as the reverse complement.
AAACTGGAAAAGAGAAGCAACAAAGTGGTGCTGCGAGGCATCCATGCCCGTGCAGAAATCATGCATCCGGCCACCCGGGTGTGGCGTTACCGGGTGCATCCCCAGGGGTACATCGAAGGGGAAGACCTGCCAGAAAAACACAGTTTCGCTGTGCTGGACCCACGGGAATTGCCATTTGACCTGGACGACCAGGGAGAAAAGTGGGTCTGCAGTGCAGGCGATTCCAGCCTGCACATCACTTTTGATGGGAAGGTCAACCTGAGGCTGGATGGAGCGCCTGTGGCCCGGATCGATGGGGTGTCTGGCACTTTAGAGCCTGCCGAACCCATCAACATCTGCACCAGCATCCTGACCCTGTATGCCCCTCCGGGCGAGAGTTATATGGGTTTCGGAGAGAAAACCGGGCCGCTGGACAAAAGGGGCCTCAAATTCAAGTTCTGGAACACCGACATTGCCCCCCACCAGCCTGACTCGGATCCGCTTTACCAGTCCATTCCCTTTTTCATGGCCTTGCATGCCGGGAAAGTCTGGGGCTTTTTTCTGGATGAAAGTTCCCGTTCCGAGGTGGACATTGCCCAGAGCCACCCTGAAAAGATCTCCTGGAAAGTGGAGGGTGAGGGTCTGGACATGTATTTCATTCTGGGAGACACCCCGGCAGAAATCCTGCGCCGCTACACCGAAATCACCGGACGCATTCCCATCCGTCCGCTGTGGGCCATGGGACTGCACCAGTCCCGGTACAGCTATGAATCTGATGAACAGGTCAAAAAGGTGATTTCCCTGTACCGCAAGAATGGCATTCCTCTGGATGTGGTGCACCTGGACATCCATCACATGGAAGGCTACAAGGTGTTCACCTTTCATCCGCAGCGCTTTCCAGAACCCCTCAAACTGTCCCGGTGGGCGGCAGAGCAGGGGGTGAAAATCATCACCATCATGGATCCGGGCCTCAAAAAAGAACCCGGATACGGGCCTTACGAGGAGGCTGCCAAAAAGAAATTCCTGGTGCAGACCAACCGCGGAGATGTGCTGCAAGGGGAGGTGTGGCCAGATCCTGCCGTGTTTCCTGATTTCATCCGGCCCGAGGTGCGGGAATGGTGGGGAGCGCAGCACCAGACCATGCTGGACCAGGAGATTGCAGGGTTCTGGAACGACATGAACGAACCGAGCTGCACCACCGTGCACAGCCCCCACGACCCCAGAAAAGTGCAAGGCAAGACCCTGCCAGATGACGCGCAGCACGGGAAGCACTATCACCTGGAGGTGCACAACGTGTATGGCCTCTGCATGTGCAGGGCCACCTTTGAAGGCCTGCTGAAACTGCAGCCTGACAGACGCCCTTACATCATCACCCGTGCAGGGTATGCAGGCATCCAGCGTTACGCCACCGTCTGGACCGGAGACAACAGCTCCTACTGGGAGCACATGGAACTCAATCTGCGCATGTTGCTGGGCCTGGGCCTCTCTGGCGTCACCTGTGTGGGCAGCGACATCGGGGGTTTTCTGGGGTATTCCAGTGGCGAACTGGTCACCCGCTGGACCTGGCTGGGGGTGTTTTTTCCCTTCATGCGCAACCACAGCGCCATTGGAACCAACTACCAGGAGCCCTGGGCTTTCCCGGAGTATTTGCCCTTCATCAAGGCCGCCATTGAACTCAGGTACCGCCTCCTGCCCTACATTTACACCCTGATGAAAGAAGGCACCGAGAACGGCATGCCCCAGATGCGGGCGATGCTGCTGCATTACCCCGAGCACGGGGCGCACTTCGATGACCAGTTTCTGCTGGGGGAAAACCTGCTGGCCACCCCGATCCTGCGTCCTTTCCAGACCCACCGCAGCGCGTACTTCCCCACAGCAGGATGGTCGGAATTCGATGCGCAAACCGGACGGCTGTACGGCTCTGGTTATGAGCTGGTGGCTGCCGGACTGGACCGCATCCCCATGTTCATCCGGCCTGGAGGCATCGTGCCCCTCACCGAAGTGACCCAGAGTCTGGGGACAGCTTACTGGGACAGCATTGAATGGCAGGTGAACGTGCAGGCCGAGGGGGAATACAGGCTGTTTGAAGATGCTGGAGATGGTTTTGAACCCGGTGAATGGACCACAGTCAGAATCCACCACCAGAACGGCAAGATCAAATTGACCCGTGAGGGCCGCTCCAGAAAAGCAGAATCCCTGATGGTCTACGGGCACGCAGGCCGTGAACCTTATCGGGTGGAACTGAAGAAAAACTGGAAGCAGATCACCCTGGACAGCACTGACAATCAATAAAAGCTTTTAACATTTCGCTGCATGGCCTCTGAAAGAACCGAAAAGCTAAAATCCGGTTATTCCTGGGGAGGAACGTTCCATGTCTGACCTGAACCCATCTGCACTTTCCATGCCTCACCTCAACGACCAGAACTTCAGTGTGCAGGAAGAACAACGGCTGCAAAAACTTTACACCTGCGGCATCCTGGACACCCCAGAAGAAACCGTTTTCCAGCACATCGCTGAAGATGTGGCCTTCGCCCTGAACATGCCCCTGGTGATGGTCAATTTTGTGGACCGCAACCGGGTGTGGTCCAAAGTGCGCCTGCAAGCAGAACCCACGCTTCCAGAAGGAGATTTGCCCAGAGAGCATGCTTTCTGCTCCTACACCATCCTTTCAGACGATGCCCTGGTGGTCCCGGACATGCTGCAAGATTCGCGGTTCAATCAGAACCCCCTGGTGACCGGAGGCCCACAGGTGCGTTTTTACGCTGGTGTGCCCCTGATCAGCAAAGAAGGGCACCGTCTGGGCACCGTGTGCTGCATGGACCAGCACCCCCGCGATTTCAGCGAACGGGACCTGGAGCACCTTAAACGGGCGGCCCGCAGGGTCAACCATGAACTGGAACTCTACACCAGGCAAACCGAACACCAGCAGATGCTGCAGGAAATGCAGATCCTGATGTCTGCCTCTCCCAGTGGTTTTCTGCTGCTGGACCAGAATGCACAGGTACTGGACCTCAACCCGGCGGTGTGCACCATCACCGGCATGAACTGGAAAGTCGGAGAGCACTTCGAGCAGGAAGGGCTGTTGCTGGATGACCGCCTCTCCATCTTCGAGCCGATTTATGCCCGCTGGCGCGGCACAGGCTGGTACACCATCACCCGTGTGAAAGTGCCCCAGCAGAACCACGCCCTGCTGGTCTTCGAGGACGTCACCGACCACGTGCAGTGGCAGGCTTCTTTGCAGGAGCGGCTGGATTTGCACCCTGTCACCGGTCTCTACAACCGCAATGCTTTTCATTCCATGCTGGAAGCTGCCCTGGACCAGGGAGGACTGGCCGTGGCTTTTCTGGAACTCGAAGGGCTGGACCGGAACCTGGAAGGCACCCCCGCCGGAGAAGCCCTGCTGCGCGAGATGGCCCGCCGCCTCAGGCAAACCGTGCGGCTCTCCGATCAGGTGTTCCACCTGGAAACCCGTGGCTTTGCCCTGATCCTGCGCGGAGAGGTCACCCCGGAAGTGCTGCATGGCATTGCCCATCGCGTCTTGCACAGTGTGCAGGTGCCGTTCATGTTTGAAGGCCAGCAGGTGGCTTTCGGGCTGAAACTGGGCATCACCCGCCCCAGAGCAGAAGACAGCGCAGATGCCCTGCTGTCCCGCACCGGTCAGATGGTGTATGCCATCAAAGGGGTGGGCAAAGGCCACTTCAACTGAGAGAAAGCATGTGAAAAGCAAAAAACAGGCAGCCATGGCTGCCTGTTTCTGGTTTGAGGTCTGATTTGAAGCTCAGAACCCGCTGACGTTCAGGCGACCCCCCGTCACGGTCTTGCCGGACAGGGAAGCGGTGGGCACGGCAGCAGCCAGAATGGCGTCTTTGATCTGCTGGGCGGTGGCTCCGGGGTGGGTGCTGGCATACAGGGCCGCAGCACCGGAAACGTGTGGGGTGGCCATGGAAGTGCCGTTGTAAGAAGCGTAGGAATTGGTGGGCACCGAAGAGTAAATGGCCACACCAGGGGCACCAATGTCCACGGTTTTCGCTCCGTAGTTGGAGAAGCTGGCCAGTGCCCCTTTGGAGTCGATGGCGGCCACGGCAATCACGCAATCCCAGCCACGGGTTCCGCCATTGGTGCAGTCGTAGTTGGAGGGGTAGTTGGCCACCGAGTCGTTGTTGTCGCTGACCCCGTCGTTGCCCCCGTTTCCTGCTGCAGCAATGAACAGGATTCCAGCGTCACCCGCACGGTTGATGGCATCCAGCAGACCCTGTGAGAAGCCGCCGCCACCCCAGGAGTTGCTGGTTGCCACGAGGTTCAGGCCGTGGCGTTTTTTCAGGTCGGTGAAGTAATCCACGGCCTTGATGGCGTTGGCGGTGGTGCCGCCCCTGCCACCCAGGAATTTGCCGGAAATCAGGGTGACATTCCAGTTTACGCCTGCCACACCCTGACCGTTGCCCCCAATGCCCCCGATGGTGCCAGAAACGTGGGTGCCGTGGCTGTCAGGTCCGGCCCGTTTGGTGCCGTCAAAGATGCTGTTGTCGCCGTTGGCAAAATCCCAGCCGTGGGTGTCATCGATCAGGCCGTTGCCATCGTTGTCCACGCCGTCCACGGGATCGAAGGGGTTGGTCCAGATGTTGGCGGCCAGATCCGGGTGGGTGAACTGGATGCCCTCATCGATCACGCCGATGTAAACACCCTTTGACCCGGTGTGCCCGGCTGCCCACGCTTCTGCAGCCTGACTGCCGTAAATGTTGCTGGGGGCGCTGGCATCGCCATACATGCCCCACAGGTTGTTTCCGGTGAAGTAAGGGTCGTTGGAGGTGGCCTCATGGTTGTAAATCCAGTTGGGCTCTGCGAAATCTACACCAGGCTGGTTTTTCAGCTCCTGAATGGCTTGCTGCACACCCTTGCCGTTGTTGATCTTCAGCAGCTTCAGCACCTTGCCGTTCTTGTGGGCCACGGTTTCTTTCCTGGAGAGCCCGTGGTTTTTCTCAATGGTGCTTTGCTGTGTTTCTGTTGCACTGTATTGCACCAGCACTTCATCTGGTACGTAATTCTGGGCAGGCTGGGCCTGTGGAGCAACCTGCTGTTCATTCACGGCAGTGGTGCTGGGAGATTGGCTGCAGGCTGCCATGAGGGCGGTGAGGGTGAGGGCAGCAAGCGAAATTTTGAAGGTTCTGGACAAGAGCAACTCCTGAAATGTGCTTCTGGTCGCCGCCTTGAAAAGGGACGCCAGCATGAGGGTTCAACAACGTATGACCACCCTGCTGAAGCAGGATTTGACCTGTGAGAACGAATTGAAGATGCTCAAATCTATCAGGAGAAGCTGACTGAATCATGAAAAATTGCTCTAGGTTCAAAGCATCCAGCACTTCATGCGTCTGGCAGCAGGCTTCAGCTGGTTTGCCAGAAGGGTAAGGGTTTTCCCTCTTATGCTGCTGGGTGTTTTGGCAAACAAATTTGCCTTCAGCAGCGACACCTGTATCGGAAAGAGCGGTTGCATAAGGATTGCGAAGGCTTGCTGTGGAAGATCCGGCCCCTGGATTTCAGGGACCCTCAAAAGCATATACTTGGGTGCATGGGAACACCTGAAAACCATCAAATGGAATTTATCCCAGGCCCTGTTTTTGACCTGTTGAAAGCCATCGCCCATGAAATCCGTTACGAGATCCTCTCCTTGCTGGCCCACCGGGAATTGTGCGTGTGTGACCTTGAACACCACCTTGGCCTCAACCAGAGCAAAGTCTCTTATCATCTGGGCATCCTCAAAGAAGCTGGTCTGGTACAAAGTGAGCAGCGTGGTAAAAACAGCTACTACCGCATGGTTATGGCTCCCCTGTACCACCTCGGGGGCAACCTGCTGGAAGATCTGCTGACCAGACGACTTGACCACACCCTGACCCATCAAGCAGAATCGATGTGTTAACCTGATCGCATGACCAGAATTTTGATTTTGTGCACCCACAACAGTGCCCGCAGCCAGATGGGTGAAGGGCTGCTCAGACACCTTGCCCAGAAACACGGTTTGCAGGCAGAAGTGCACAGCGCAGGCACCGAGGCCACTTTTGTCAAAGAAGGGGCAAAGCAGGCCATGCAGGACATCGGCATTGACCTGTCCAGTCACACCAGCAAGAAGCTCTTTGACCTGCCAGATCCCTGGAATTTTGATTACGTGATCACCGTGTGTGACAGTGCTGCAGAAGCCTGCCCGGTCTATCCTGCCAGCACCATCCGACTGCACTACCCCTTTACAGACCCCTCGGGAGGCAGTCAGGACAGGTGGAACACCGTGCGGGACCAGATGAAAGTGCAACTTGAGAAGTTTGTTGTGGCGCTCAGCAAGAATCTGGATGTCCCTGAAAGCTACGAGCAAAGCCCCACCGTCGCCCTGTCGTGAGGCAGAAACTGGTCGCCGAATTCCTGGGAACTTTCATGCTGCTCCTCGGTGGGGTGGGGGCCATTGTGCTGACCGCCACGGGAACCCTCCATGCAGGCCTGCTGGGGATTGCCCTGGGGCACGGCATGGGCGTGATGTTCATGGCCTACAGTGTAGGGAAGATCTCCGGTGCCCACTTCAATCCGGCTGTCAGTTTTGCCTTCCTGGTCACCAGAAGGCTGCCTCCAGGAGACTTCTTCGGGTATGTGCTGGCCCAGCTTTCAGGTGCTGCAGTTGCCATCGCAACACTCCAGAGCCTGCTGCCAGAAGCTTCAAAACAGGTAAACTACGGCACGCCAGGCTTCTTTGCTGGACTGGACCTTCCTGGAGGCCTGAAAGTGGAAGTCCTGTTCACAGCCATTCTGACCTTCGTGATCTTTCGGGTGGGCACCCACCAGAACCACCCTCAGGCACCCCTGATTGTGGGTCTGACCATCACCAGTCTGATCTGTGTGGCCGGTCCTCTGACTGGACTCATGCTGAATCCTGCACGGGCTTTTGGACCGACCCTGTTTTCTGGTGCATGGCACGATCACTGGGTGTTCTGGGTGGGTCCGTTGCTGGGAGCAGTTGTGGGTGCATTGCTGGCAGAATTTTTGCATCAGAAACCCAGGCCTGAGTGAGCTCAGGTGTTCTGGGTTCTGCTGGAATTTGCATGTGGGTGGAATCGCCCTGCCTGCCAGACCGAAAAGATGGACAGCACAGAGAGGACACTGAGGCTGATCAGGACAGGTCCATATCCATGGAAGCGCAGGTACAGCAGTCCCATCAGCACCGGGAAAAAGGCTTTGGCAAGGGAGGCCCACAAATTCATTGCTCCGCTGATGAAGCCATAATTGCTGGTGCCAAAAGTGTCTGCAATGAGCTTTGCACGGGCCAGGGTGAGGGCTCCGTTGCTGAGCCCGAACAGACCCACAAACAGCCACAGTCCCAGTTGCCCGGGCAGCACCAGCAGGCTCAGGAATGCGAGTGCTTGCGCTGAAAGGGTGACCACCGTGAGGTTCAGGCTGGACACCTTTTCGTCGCTGAGTGGCGTGAAAATTGCGCGTCCTGGAAGGGACATGAAGCCCACCAGTGCTGCTGCTGTGGAGATCAAAGCTGGACTGTACCCTCTTTCCGTGAGCATGGGGACCATGTGGGCGGCCAGGGCAATGCTGTTCGCGGCTCCAAACATGAAAGACACGGTCAGCCACCAGAACGTGGCAGTTCTCAGGACCATGCTGGGTTTCTCGGAAGACAAAACGGGCTGGCTGGGGAGCGTTTCAGGCAAACCATCCACCGTCTGTCCAACTTCGCAGGGAAAGCTGCGCAGAAAAATCAGGTGGGGCAGGATGGTTCCCAGGGCAAGAATTCCTGAGAGAACCTGCAGGGACATCCTCCAGCTGAAGTGGGCCAGCAGCCAGGTGGACAGTGGAATGAAGATGGTGCTGGCCAGTCCCGCCACCAGGGTGATCATGAGGAGGGCTCTGGAACGGTGTTGTTTGAACCAGTGGGCAATGACTGTGAATGCCACTTCGTAAAACACAGCGGCCCAGGCGACCCCCATCAGGGTCCAGACTGCAAAGTATTGCCAGATGGTCTGAACATTCGCCCAGAGGAGCACCAGCACACTGCCCATCAAAGAACCCAGGGTCATGAGGCTCCGGGCTCCTTTTTTGTCGACGTGTTTTCCCAGGATCGGTCCCAGCAGTCCAGAGACCAGGAGGGCAATGGAGAACCCCAGACTGGTCTGTGCCCTGGTCCAGCCGAGTTCCTGTTCCATGGGGAGGGTGAACACTGAAAAGGTGTAGTACAGAATCCCGTAAGAGAGGGTGCAGGTCACAGCCAGGACCCGTGCAAGGGTCCAGCCATAAAAGGGTTTCAGCACCCACACCCACCAGAGGTTTTGTTTTCCGTGCTGGATGATGTTCCACAGCAGGTGCTCTCACTCTGACCAGACAGAACAGCAGCTTCACGGGCACGGTCTGCAGCCTTGCAGCGCACGCCCACCCAGTCCAGATGCACTTGCAACTGTCCGTCAGAAACGCGCAGGTCAGAGACTTCGAAGTGCACGGCGGGCGCTCCATCGTCCCCATATTCGAATTTGATTTCAGCATCCTGCTGCACATGGACCCTGGAGGCCACCTGACCATAGATTTTGAGGAATTTGCCTGCGGTCATGTGCTGGTCGTCTTTTTCATGATTCGATCGCCAGAGTTGCACGATGGTGTCTTTCCACTGGTTCACTTTGCCGCCGCAGTCCACCGTTTCAAAAGTCACGGCTTTGATCTCGGTAACGTGGTATCCCACCGGGACCACTTTGTCCTCTCCAAGATGGAACACCAGGGGCAGGCCTTGCTGTTCTTCGAGGGTTTGCAGGAAACGGCGGGTGGTGAGATGCTCGGAAATCTGGATCATGGGAAAACTCCTTTCGAAGAAACATTGACTGTCATCAATGTGTTGGGCAAAAAAAGAGGAGACGTTCAGCCTCCCAGCAGCGGCAAAAACCGCTGGATCAGGGCAAAACCTTTCTTGTTGATCTGGTAATACATCCACTTGCCCCGTTTTTCCCCGGAAACCAATCCTGCAGAAATCAGGCATTTCATGTGGTGGCTGACCGTGGGCTGGGTGAGCCCTGTGACGCTTTCCAGATCACAGGCACAGATGTCTGGCCCGCAGCAGTTGCCTTCGGGTTTGTGCAGGAACAGCAGGATCTTGAGTCGCATGGGGTCTGACAGGGCCTTGAAGATCCAGGCCACCTGGTCAAGTTGTTCCTGTTCAAGGGAAGCAGACTCAAATGTGGTGTCCAGCTGGATCAGGGGGACTGCGGGGCTCATGGGATCATGTTAATCAAAAGATAGATAAATGTCAATGTGTGGATGTGATGCCCTTTCTTTGAGGGTGCTGCAAGTGGTTTTTTAGATGCCTGACCACCACTGCTGCATCCTGTCCCACACCTCTTAAGCTGGCAGAAGCCAGGGTGCGCTGACCTGAAAGCCCCACAAAATACAGTCCAGGCATGGTCAGGCTGGCCCCCTGTTTCTGAACTGGAAATCCCCTTGCATCCAGGGCTGGTGTGCCTTCTAGAAACGGCAGGTTTGGCAAAAATCCTGTGGCGAAGATCACCGCATCCACCTTTTCACTGTTGCCTTCTGACCACTGCACCCCATGGGGTGTAAAAGACTGGAAAACCTGCCTTTGATCGGGTTTGCCTTCCCGGATGGCCTGCTGGTATGTTCCGGTGTCAAAAACCAGGCTGCTGTTCCCCAGTGGAAGCAGGTGCCCCAGGGGCAGACGGTCAATCAGGGACAGGTGATGGTGAAAATCCACCCCCAGCAGTTTTTGAGGGGCAAAGCGGATGTTGTTGCGGGTGGCCAGGGTCACTGTGGCGTGCCGGGCAAGTTCACAGGCGATCTGCACAGCGGAATTCCCGGCACCCACCACCACCACCCGTTTGCCTGCAAAATCTTCCCAGCTCTGGTACTGGCTGCTGTGCAGGAGGTGCCCGGTGTAACGCTCCTGCCCCGGAAAATGGGGGACATGTGGGCGGTTGAAGGGACCACTGGCCACCACCACGCTGCGAGACTGCAGGGTTTCACCTGGGTGGGTGAGGATTTCAAAATGGCTGTCCAATGCACTGATCTTGATCACCCTGCTGCCTGTCTGGATGGGAAACCGGAAATGCTTTGCATAATTTTGCAGGTACTGCCCGACTTCATCGCGGGTGGGATAATGGTCCGGTTTCCCCGGAAAAGGCAGCCCTGGCAAAGCGGAAAATCGGGCCGGGGAAAAGAGGGTGAGGCTGTTGTAATAGGTGGGCCAGCTGCCCTGGTTTTTTTGGGCAGCTTCCAGCAAAAGGCAGTTCAATCCAGTGTTTCTGAGGTGATAGGCGGTGGCGAGCCCCGCCTGTCCTGCGCCAATGATCAGGGTGTCCAGCATGTTTGTCCTTTCGTTATTTCGGGATTTGACGATATGAAAACCAAAAAATCAGGGCTCTGGAGGGCAGCACTCTTCCACAAGTTGCTGAAGATCTCTCAACTGAGACAGCAATTCCTCGCGGTCAGGGCGGTACAGCACTTCCTTGCCCATGCGTCTGGAGGTCAGGATTCCGGCCCGCTTCATCTGGGTGAGGTGTTCGCTGGCGGTGCTCTGCCCGAGCCCCATTTCTTCTGCCACCTGATTGACGGTGCGCTCTTTGCCGTCCCTGAACAGGGAGAGCAGGATTTTCTGGCGGGTTTCGCCATTCAGGGCTTTTAACAAATCAGACAGGCGGTTCCAGCTCATCATATCGTCTTTCTCCGATTCAACGATAATGGATGCTGCTGATCATCGTCAAGAGCATGTGGATGCAATCCCTTCTGAAAGCCCTACACTGTCTTTATGCTTTTTACCATTGGCCAGCTCTCAAAAACCACCTCTGAGTCCATCAAGACGCTCAGGTACTGGAGCGATCAGGGCCTCCTCACCCACACGGTGAGTGAAAGCCAGTACCGCCAGTACACGGAGAAAGCGCTGGAAGAAGTGCAGTTCATCCGCTCTGCCCAGAAGCTGGGCTGGTCTCTGACCGAAATCAAAACCGTGCTGCAGCAGGGCTGCTCTGGTGACAGCGAATGCAGCACCGTCATTGCGGCTCTGGAACGTCACATTCAGGAAGCCAAACAGCGCATCTCAGACATCCAGCAGCTCAAAGAGAACCTGCAATCCCGTCTGGACTGGGCCAGACAGCAGGAATCCCTGAATTGTACCAGCTCCTGTTGTGTGGTGCTGCTTTCAGAGGCTTGACTCTCCCCCTGAGGGGAGGGTGCACAGTGGGGGCATGGAACCCATCAACCTGATTGCAATGGAAACAGAATTCCAGACCCTTCTTCCCCACACCGAAACAGGCTGCCCTGGCAACACCACACAGGTGTGCTGTGCAGACAGCACCACCAACAGCACCACCAACAGCACCACCAACAGCACCGCAAGCTGCACCCTGCCGGAGGTCCGTGATGAATGAGGGCCAGACCTGCAAAGTGCCCAGCAAAAAACCCTCCAAAGCCCTTGGGTGGCTGGGCATTGTAGGGGTGGGCGCCTGCGGCATCCTGTGCTGTGGACTGGCCCCGATCCTGTTTGCTGCAGGGGCCGGATTTGGTCTGAGCAGCCTGCTGGCCTGGGGCAAAAAATACGACATGCTGCTCCTCGGCATCGGAGTGGTGGTGGTGCTGTTCGGGGGGTGGTGGAGGCTGCGCAGAAACCGGGCCTGACCTGCCGCAACCAACCCATGCTGAACTCGATCTTTCTGCTCCTGCTGGCAGGCCTCGCCGAGATGGGCGGAGGGTACCTGGTCTGGCTGTGGCTGCGAGAAGGAAAGCCCCTCTGGATGGGAATTCTTGGAGGCCTGATTCTGGTGCTTTATGGCATCCTGCCCACCCTGCAACCCGCTGTTCTGGATTTTGGCCGCGTGTATGCAGCCTACGGCGGCCTGTTCAGCGTGCTGTCTTTGCTCTGGGGCTGGATGGTGGATGGAAAAACCCCGGACACCCCGAGCATGGTGGGGGCCTTCATTGCCCTGATCGGGGCTATTGTGATCGTGTACTGGCCCAGAACCGCCTGACAGGATCAAGCAAGCAGACTGAAGCTTTGAAGGTCCCCAAGGCTTCAGTCTGCTTCTTCGTGGTTTCAATTCAGCACAGCAAAATCAATCAGGAATCACTCGCCGTTGCCTGACACGATGGTCCAGACCAGACTCGGGTCGCCAGGGGTGGGGTTGGCCACTGCGGGCACCTGACTGCCAGAGGCCTGCATGGCTCCAGCGGTTTTGTGCAACACGTAAACCTGATCTCCGGTCATCAGGTTGCTGGGCAGGGTGCCCAGTCCAGACACCGGACTGGCCGGGTTGTTGAACACCGACACCAGCTGGGTTTGCTGGTAACCGTTGTTCTCTGCGAAGGTGAACACCACCTGACTGCCGTCTGAACCTGCATCCACGTGTCCTCCAAAGGTGTTGTTGGTGAGGGCCACAAAAGTGTCAGGTGCCAGCGGAGAAGGTCCGTTGTACATGAACACGCTGCTGGAGGTGGGATCAGACACCATGGCGAGGTTGCCCGATTCGCTGGGATCCTGGGTGCGTGCCAGATACTGGCCGCCAGCGTTGACCAGGTAAAATTGCGTGGAATCGGACTGCAACGGCTGCGGGTTGTTCAGGGGCGCACTGTTGGCCTGCAGGTAATTGGTGATGGCGGTTTCCAGCAGGCTTTGCCGGGTGGCGATGTCCGGGTCATTGGGAAAGTTGGTGCCGTTCAGAAGGTCACTCAGCGGGGCCAGGGTCAGGGCGATGGGCACCGGCTGACCACCCACACTGGACACCCAGTTGTCCCAGCTGTCAAAAGGACTGCCTCCAGAGAAGTTTTTCAGGGTGGTGCTGCTCTCGGTGGCAGACTGGTAACTCTGGGTGTTCTGCTGGTTGTAGCTGCCCGAGGCACTTCCCGTGAAAATGTCAAAGGCCCCGGAAGCCCCGGCCTGCACATCAATGCTCTGCGCGATCATGCTGCTGAAGGTGCTGGCCTCCACCACTGTGTACTGGTAGGCCCTCCCCCCAAAGCTCACCGAGGTGGTGTAGTGGGTGCCAAACTGCTGGATGAACTCCTGGTAGGTGGGGTCACTTGCACTGCTGCTGGACAGGTTTTCCACAGCGTTGGCAAAGTCGGTGTCCAGCACCAGGGGCGGAGGATCGTCCAGGGCTGGCGTGAAATTGACCGTCACCAGCCGCACCTCCCGCCAGGTGTAAAGGGTGGAACTCTGCAGGCTGCTTTTCTGCGAAAAAGACTGGCTGTAAGACTCGCTGAGGCTGAATTTGGCGATCAATGGAATGCCGCCGCTGATGGTGGCGGTTTCCCCAAACTGTGACTGGTAATCGCTCTGGCGGAACATCTGCTGGAAGGTCAGGCTGGTGGTGCCGCCCGGATCGGGATTGTTCTGGGTGCTGTCTGGAAAACGAAAATGGTCATTGGCCACCAGCTGCACGTTGTCGTTTTTGTATTGCAGGGCAATCACGGTGGCGCGGCTCCCTCCACTGGCATAATCCAGGGGGTCGGTGAGCAGCAAATCGTATCCCCGTCCCAGAAATGCGATGTTGGGAAAGGTGGGGGCAGCCTGGGTTTGCTGGGTCTGGGCTTCCTGGGATTGGTTTTTGGGTTGTGCGGTCATGAAATCCTCCTGATGGGTGTGCCTGGGTGTTTGACTGTGGAGCATGAATCGCTGTCAATGTCGCAACAGATGAAGCCTGCCATGAAGCGTCCCTGTCGGTGTTCCAGGGGGTATTTTGCAGTGCACTCCTTTCTGCTGAATTCATCTTGCACAAAGGGCCGTTAACAGATCGTTAACGGCCAGGACGGCGAATGAATGGTGTGGTTTTTCTGCAATGGCTGTTTTTGCAAACAGCTCAAGCAGAAAGAGGACACCTTGCAGTGTCCCCTTTCTGGTTTTTTGTTTTTCAGGTTTTGGAGCGTTTGACAGAAGAACAAGAGGTTTCTGGTGGGTGTTTCATAAAATACAGCAATTCACTCGAAGAACTTCAGGCTCCAGCCGGTGTTGCTGTCACTGCCACGGGTGTAGGTGGTGTTGCCCCACCACATGAAGGTCCCGGTGTACCAGTAACGCCCGGCCCAGAATGGATTGGGGTTGTCGGCTTTGGGCACCCCGTGGTACATCAGCGGGAAGCTGGCTCCGGAGGGTGGGCTGGTGTTGATGTCCCCATCAAGCAGCACGAAGGAATGGTGCCCAACCCCTTTGGCATTGAGGGTCTGGTTCCAGCCGCCCATCATGGGGGCGTTGCTGGAGAACAGGCAGCCGTTGGATTTGTAGTAATCCCACACGTAGGTGACGCTGCCATTCAGTTTGAGGCGCAAATCTGCCAGGCAGTAATTGACATCCCAGCTGCCGTTGGCAGAGTACACAATGTGCAGTTGCCCGCTGGGGTCAATGATCGGCTGGGGGCCTTCATTCACGCGGGTGGGGGGGTTGGGGTCCACTTTCTCCCAGCTTTCTCTGGGCTGCGAGATGATGAAACGCCCGCCTGTCACGGTGGTGGGGCTGGACATGGTGGCCACATAAATGTTCTGTTCTCCGTTGGTGTCTCCGGCCCACCCGGACCAGGTGAAGTACCACTGGTTTTTGTATTTGAAGGCGGTTCCGTCAATGGCCCATTTGTTGTCGGGCAGGTTCATGAAGGTGGCCCCGTTGTACCCGGACTGGGGCGAGTTGGATTTGATGTAGTACATGCGGTGGGCCGATCCTGCTCCACCTGCGAAGTAAATGTAGTGGGTGTTGGTGGCAGGGTCCCGGATGATTTCCGGGGCCCAGATTTCCGGGATGTTGCCGGGGTTGCCCCACACCTGCACCCGTGCTGCGCTGGCCAGATTTGCAGGTGAGGATGCGGCCCTCACGAAAATCAGCCGTCCGTCGGATTCGACAGAGTAATAGGTGCTGCCCACCCGGATCACACTGGGGTCGGCGTTTTTGATGGAGGTCTGACCCTGGGTGGTGATCTGGCCGGGGTGCTGTTGCTGGGGTTGCGGTCCAGGGTTGCAGGCCATCAGGGTGCTGAGCAGGGCCACTGCGAGGACAGGGGTGGTTTTTCGCATGAATGCTCCTGTGAAACGCAGCCCACCTGACCGGAACAGGCAGCCTGAGCTTCTGCCGCCATCAAAGCGGCATGGTGTGAATTGGGGGTACACCAAAATATTACCAATAAAATCGTTAACTGTCAAATTATTTTGTTGGTAATATTGTGTGGATTTTCAGGGGAAATTGATTAAGTGCGTCTGGATTGGCGATCTACGCGATATTCTTCTGGGAGAAGGGTTTTCTGGTCTGTTCATTTGTGCCAATTTCGCGGTAAAATTGGAGGGTTTCTCGGAAAATCCCATAAAAAATAACAAAATATCAGAAAAACTTGTTGGTATTTGAGGCAACCCATCAGGCCTGACCTGTCAGGAAAGCTCAGAGAAATCAGAGGGCTGCACTCTGGACTGGGGGGCAGACTTGTCTGCAACAACAGGCTCAATCACATAACACATGCCCTGGGAGTGCCTCAGCCAGACCTGCTGCAATTCTCTCCTGCGGTAAATGCGCCGGACTTCTGCCACGTGAACGGCTGCCGGATCCCGCACGATCACATCGCCATTTTCAGTGAAGCCTGCCAGCAACAGCAGGTGACCAGCGGAGCGGGGCAGTGGGGCTCCGTGCAGTTCTCCGTCTTTCCAGCTGATGCTGATGATCAAGGGAATGCCCCGCGCAATATAGGTTTCAGCTTCATTCAGGCTTGCAAGGCGGTTCACATGGCCCTTCATGCCAAATGCAGCAACGGCAGCCGTGTTGAACACCCAGTTGCCGGTGCCCCGGTAGGTGCCGTCATACACCCGCTGGGCCAGTTCTGGCACAGTGGTTTCCACCCCGTGAAATCCCAGCACCATTTTCAGGCAGGTGGGACTGCACCAGCCTGCCCCCTCCTCGTAGGTGAGTTGAGACATGGAGGGAACCTGCAATTCCAGCCCCCAGGCTTTCTGCTGCTGGGCAGGCGCTGAACTTTGTTCATCCTGTTCTCCAGTGGTCAGCACAGAGATGTCGTGCAGCAGCGGAGAAGTGCGGTCGGTCTGCCTGCTGAAGGTCACGCAGTACTGGTAAGCGGTGGCCGGGGTGAACAGTTTCAGCACATCGGTGTCCATGTGGCCGTGCTGGTCTTTCTGGCCCCTGCGGCTGTTGCGGGACGCTTCAGACCATTCCCCGAAAGAGTAGTCACCAGACCACTCACCTGCCACTTTCACCCGCACAGAGAACTCCAGCATGCTGCCCGTGGGGGCACGGGCATTCCAGGACAGGATCATGGAAGTGAAAGGATCACAGGGGATTTCGGCAGAGATGAGGGTTCCGGCATTGCAATCTGTCTGCAACACCACCCCTCCATCAAGTTGCAGGTGCTGCAGGGTGCAATTTCTGAAGGTTTGCAGGTTGTGCTGGGTCCGCTGGTGTTTGAGGGGCATGTTTTTCCCCACCTCCTGGTTGAGCAACTGGCTGAGTTCTGCTGCCCGCTGGAACTGCCTTGCAGCACGGGCGTAATTGATGCCCTGTTCCATCAACTCAAAAGCATGGGGATCGATGCGCAAACCCAGTTCCAGCACATCCAGTGCTTCTTGCATTTTTCCCTTGATGGCCAGGTCTCCTGCAATTTCGCGGGCCAGGTAAGCCGCTGAGGCCCGCAGCTGTTCCCGCACCGTTTCGGCCCAGTCGGTGTTGATGGTGCTGAAAAACTGGGCGGGCAGTTTGTGCAGCAAATCCATCTGGGTGTCCATGCTCAGGTGGTCCCAGTCCATGTACAGATCGAGGTCTGAAGTGACCTCAAACTTTTCATGGAGCATCCAGCCTTCTCTGGGATCCCGCAGGATCAGGTCCTCGTAAAGGGCGTCCACTTCACGGAGGATTTTTTTCAGCATGGAGAATGCCGCAGACACCCGGTTGCTGCGGGTCTGGCGGTCCTGCAGGTCCTCGCGCCACAGGTGATCTGCAATGTGCACCGAAGAGGAATAACGCCCACGGTGCAGGTGCAGGTAAATCAGGGCCATCAGGGGATAGAAGTTGGGCACCTTCACTTCCCGCTGGCCGATCCACAACCTGGGCTTGTCCAGCATTTCAAGGTGGATTTTCTGGATGGCATTGAACTGCGGGCGGCTTTGCTGAATCAGGGCTTTCAGGGTTTCGGTGTGCCAGCCCTGCTCCATGAAATGGTCCAGCACCCCGGAAAAAGCGTCATAATGCATGCCCAGCATGATTCCGCTGTCGCGATGGCCAATCACTTCCAGCAGCACATCGGCATCCTGCCGGGTTGCTTTTTTCAGTTCATGCTTGACCTTGCAGCGAAAAAGCTGGGCCAGCAACACCACATCCAGTCCTCCATTCTGCCTGTTCACCACCAGTTCATTCAGGGCCAGCAACGCCTGGCGTTTCCTGCCATTGGCGTAATGGTAAATGCCATAAAAGAGCGGAAGGTGGTCTTGCCTGCCATCCAGGTTTCTGGAGATGGGATGGCTTTTCAGCTGATGCTCAAACAGGGCAAAATGCGCATTGAGTTCTTCCAGTTTGCCCTGCCGGTACAGCACGTAACAGATGAGGCTGGCAGGCAGCAGGGCCGCAAATCGGTTCTGGTACGTTTCATACAGCCTGAGGCTTTCTTGCATGTCCTGCAGGGCTTCTGGAAATTTGTGGATTTCCAGGTAAACCAGACTGCGGGTGGCATGCAGCACCCCTTTGTAAGGATGTTTGCTGCTCATGGCCCCGATGGCCCCATTCAGGTTTTCCAGGGCCTTCTGGTACTGCCCGAGGTCTTTTTGCAGATCGGCCAGGGCATTGACTGCAGGAGCAGCCCGATTCACCAGACCCAGATGTCTGGCAAAGCGCAGGGCTTCACTGGCGTGGTATTCCACGGCTTGCGGATGGCCCAGCAGCCGTTCAATGTAAGCCACACGGCAGTGGCTGGTGATCAGCATTTCTTGCAATCCGGTGCTGCGGGCCAGGGTCACGCAGTGGTCTGCCATTTCCAGTGCTTTTTGCAAATCGCCCAGCCGCCGGTGGTAAAGCACCTCCTGGCAGGCCACCCGCAGTTCGTCTTCCGGGTCCATGGCCAGCGATTTGGCCTGTTCCAGCATGTGGCGGCATTCTTCCAGACGGTCGCGGCTGACCGCAATGCGGGCCAGGTTCACAAAGGTGCGTGAAATGGGCACCTGGTCCTGGGCCAGTTCCAGCAGCATGCGTTCACTGGTTTCCAGGTGGGCCAGTTCCAGGTGTGCTTCTGCCAGCGCAGTGCGCAAAAATGGAGTGAGGGTGCGGGTGTCCAGGGTTTCCATCACCGCCACCACCTCATCGAACTGGTCTTGCCTGAGCCAGTCGTGCATGGTTTTCTCCAGCCAGGGCAGCAGGGTGTCCAGCTGCTGGGTGGCGAGCAACCGACGGATTCGCTGCTGGATCTGGGCCACATCCAGCGCCCCGGATGGCCATTCCAGGCTGTCCTGCTGGTCCAGCAACCACTCTTGCAAGAGGGGGTGCAACCGGTAATGCAGCAGGTCGGTGGGCAACAAAGGCAGGCCAGCTTCCAGCAACTTCCAGAGGATGTCCGGCTGGGCGAAGTCTGATTCTTTCCACACTTCTTTTTGCAACAAGGCAGAGAGCACTGCAGTCACCCCATCGGGAAGCTCCTGAACCAGTTCACTGATGTAGGCTTTGGGATCGTAAACAAACTGTCCCAGATGCTGGTTGCTGACCTCCTGGCACCATCCCTGACTTTTTTGATGTTCCTCTGCTGTGTAAGGACGGCCCAGCAGCAGCGCACACTCCTGCAGATTGAAGGCCAGCTGGTCTGCCTTGAACACCTCGATTTGCTGTTTGCTGAACAGCTGTTGAAACCCCAGCAGTTTCGGAGACCGGCTGCACAGAATGACCTGTTGGGGTTCCGGGAGGTGTCGGCAGACGCGGGCCACCATGTGCAGGGCCTCCGGGGTGTACCCGCCCAGGCCATCAAAAACCAGTTTCAGGGGCAGGTCCTGAAATTCCTCCAGCACATCAAAAACAGCTTCCAGCGAAGCGGAGGGGTCTTTCAGAGACCAGCCCAGCAAACCCTGCAATTGTCGGAGCAGCTCCTGCAGCACCCTTTCACTGCTGGTGCTGGCTTTGCGGTCTGTGATCCAGACGCAGGGGGATTTCTGAATGCGCATCCACTGGGCCACAGCCACTGTTTTGCCGTAACCACTGGGGGCCACCAGCAGCACCACAGGCTTTTTGCTTCTGGAAAACTGAGCAAGGAGGGCTGCACGAAGCACCTCATTCAGGATGGGTTCGGGAATTGGCATCGGGACCTGAAGCTCCTTTTCGCAATACCATTTTGCCACAGCTCAGCGGGCAGGTTGAATGGCAGGACCGGCCAGCAAGAGGGTCAACAGATGGATCCACAATGTTCTGAACACCTGTTCAGAAAAGATTAAGGTGTGTTCCCCATAGACCAGGTCGTCAAAATGACTTAAGCTGAGAAAGACTTCAGGAGTGTGGTCACAAAATTTAAAGAAGCCTGGATCATGTCCAGGCTTTTGTTTTTGTTGTGGGCACCCGCCTCAAATCGAAAGCTTTCGAAAACAATTTTTTTGCTGGTCAAGCTATGCTGTTTCTGAGAGCCCACCAAAGGTGTCCAGCTGCAATGCAGGCAGACCATCTCAATTTTTGCACCCCATGGAAAATGTATCTTTTGCGACAGACAGTTAAAAACCCCTTCGATCTCTGCGCCAGAGAAAAAACCACGTCTGGTACAGACATTAAAACCCATTAAATTGTGCATGTCATACTGTTCTCGGTTGGTTTTGGAGGCCAGTGCTCTGGAAAGGCTGTTCTTCTGTATGTATCGACTTGTGCTGTATTGACACGTATCCGTTTCCAAAAGATTTCACCTCCAGAAATTCCGACTGGGCACTGAAATGCGAAACCCACCAGCACCACCGAATGACTGAAAAGACAAAAATCCACACTCCTTGATTGAAGTCAAACCTATGTATAGCGAACAAACCGGGCATTGCCCGGTTTGTTCTTTTTCTCGTTCTTTTTCTTGTTTTTGTGTTGCAGGTTCAGAGGTCAGGAGAAACGATGGATTTGATGGATCCTGCAGAAGCTGCAATCTTCTGCCCGATGGCTTCATGCAGTTTGCCCAATGGCAGGGTGTCGGTGATGAGCTCTTTGACTTGCACCTGACCCGAACGCATCCAGCGCAACGCCAGTGGAATGGTGCTGTTCAGAGAAAAACTGCCCAGAATGGTCAAATCCTTGCGGAAGATCTCGTAGGGGCTCACTTCAATTCTGGCGTTTTCCGGGGCCACCCCGAAAATGAGGATTTTCCCTCCTGCAATCGCCTGATCAATCATGGTCTGCTGCACCCGGGGTACTCCAGTGGCTTCAGTGACCACATCGAAACCGTAAGGGTAAAGGTCCTTCAGTTCTTCATTCAGGGTGCTGGAAGCCAGGAAAGCGTGTTTTGCCCCCAGTTGTTGCGCAAGCTGCAGGCGGGAAGGCTGGGTGTCCACCACGGCAATTTCACTGACGCCGGAGGCCAGCAACGCCTGCATCAGCAAAAGTCCAATCCCTCCAGCTCCGTACAGCAGGGCGGTGCTGCCCGGATCGGGCCTGAGGCGGGTGATGCCCCAGGCCACGCAGCCCAGCGGCTCTGCAAACACTGCAACCTCAGGTTCCAGGTCGCTCGCATCGTAAACCACGCTGGCCGGAGCAACCACGTACTGGGCAAATCCACCTGCACGGGTGACCCCGATGGCCTCGTAGTGCAGGCACTGGTGGCGCATGCCTTTCTGGCACATGATGCAGGTTCCGCAGTTCAAATCCGGGTCCAGCACCACCCGCTGCCCTTCGGTGAAGCCCTGAACCTCTTTGCCCACAGCATCGATCACGCCCACAATTTCATGGCCAGGGATCAGGGGCAAAGTGGCCTGAAAGTGGCCTTCCAAAAGGTGCGCGTCGGTTCCACACACCCCGGTGAGCAGGATTTTGATGCGCACCTCTCCAGCCTGGGGTTCTGGAAGCTCCACCTCCCGGTACTCGATCACTCCAGGCTGGGTGATCAGGGCGGCGTGCATGGTTCTGGTGGCAGAGGTGGTCATTTGACGGCTCCAAAGGTCAGGCCGCGAATCAGCTGTTTCTGGGCGAACCAGCCGAAAATCATCACAGGAGCGATGGTGAGTGTGGCCGCAGCAGACATCTTGGCCCAGAACAGGCCTTCAGAGGTCTTGAAGGAACTGATGAACACCGACAGGGGTGAAGCGTCCGAGGAGGTCAAATTCAGCGCGAAGAACACTTCGTTCCAGGCGAAAATCACACAGAGCAGGGCGGTGGAGGCAATGCCAGGGAGGGCCAGGGGCATGGCGACCTGGAAGAACTCCTGCATCATGCTGGCTCCGTCCACCTTGGCGGCTTCAAAAATCCCGAAGGGAATCTCTGAAATGTAGGAGTGCACCATCCAGACCACCAGGGGCAAATTGATGGTGGTGAACATCAGGATCAGGCCCAGGTGGGTGTCCAGCAGTTTGGCATCCCGGAAAATCAGGAACAGGGGAACAATCACCCCGACGGGGGGCATCATTTTGGTGGAGAGCATCCACAGGAGTGTCCCTTTGGTTCTGGCTCCAGGGTACAGGGCCATGGCGAAACCCGCAGGAACCCCGAGCAGGAAGGCCAGCAGCGTGGATCCGCCCACAATGATCAGGGAGTTTTTCAGGAAAGGCGCGTAGGTTTCCAGCGCACCCTGAAAGTTCTCCAGGGTGGGGGTGAAAAAGAACACTGGAGGGGTCGCGAAAGCCTGGGCTTCGGTTTTGAAGCCTGCCACAATCATCCAGATCAGTGGGAACAGGAACATCAAGAGCACCAGATAGGTGAAGAGGGTGAGCAGGCTGTTCTGGACGGACAGCACAATTTTGCGGTTTTGCTCGTTCTGGCGACTCTTGGTGACTTCTTTGACCTGACTCATGCCCGGCCTCCCTGAATGTTGCGGCCAATGATCCTCAGCATCACCGAAGCCACCAGGTTGGTGAACAGCACAGCGATCACCCCGGCAGCGGAAGCCAGACCGATGTTGTACTCGGCGAAGGCTTTCTGGTAGATGAAGTAAGGGATGGTGGTGGTGGAGATGCCAGGACCGCCAGAAGTTGCGGTGTAAATCTCGCCGTACACCTGCATCAGGAAGATGGTTTCCAGCAAGATCACCACTTCCAGGGACTTCATCCAGTTGGGGATGATCACATACCAGAATTCCTGCAGGGGGTTGCAGCCGTCCAGACGGGCAGCTTCCAGTTGTTCTTCAGGGATGCCCTGCAGACCGGTCAGCAGGATCAAAGCAGCGAAAGGGGTCCATTCCCAGGTGACCATGGTGATGATGCTCTGCATGGGGTAGGTCGAGAGGTAATCCACCACAGGCAGCCCGAGTTGCTGGCTGACCCAGCCGAAGAAACCGAAAACGGGGTTCATCAGCATGTTCTTCCAGACCACGGCGGTCACCACAGGCATCACCAGGAAAGAGCTGATGAACAGGGTGCGCACAATGCCACGGCCCAGGAAGCGGCGGTTGAGCAGCATGGCGACTGCGCCACCAATCACCACGGTCAGCACCACCACGGAGAGCATCAACACGATGGTGTTGAGGATCACGTGCAAATTCTGGCTGTCGGTGAACAGGGACAGGTAGTTGCTCAGCCCGATGAAAGGACGGTCTCCGGGGATGGTGAGGTTCCACTTGAAGAAGCTGTAGTACACCGTCATCAGGAACGGCAACTGGGTGGTCACAATCAGGTAGATGAGCGCGGGCAGCACCAGCAGCACCGCAGGGACATTGACCGGCTGCCTCTGTTGAGGGGTTTTTTGGGTGGTGGTTGGGTTGCTGAGCATCCTGTCCTCCTCAGAGGGTTCCGGGTTGCACCCCGTGGGGTGGGTCTGCGGGAAGAAACGAAGAGAAAACAAAAAGGGGAGGGCGAAAACCGCCCTCCAGTCGGGTGAAACCAGCCGGGGATGTTGGGGTGGATGGGGCTGGTTTCACAGCGGCGAGGAAGTGGGATGAAAGGAGGTGCCCCGTGCCGCGGAGGACGTTGATGGAGCGGGAAGGATGCAGGAGAGGCACCCTTCCCAGAGGTTCACTTCTTGTAGTTGCCTTCGGTGGAGACTTTGTCTGCGGCAGCCTGGCTCTGTTTGAGGGCCTGATCGACGGTCATCTGACCGCTCAGGACGCCTGCCAGGTACTGTCCGACCTGGGTGCCCAGGGCCTGGAATTCGGGGATGGCCACGAACTGCACGCCGGTGTAGGGCACCTTGTCCTTGGTGGCGTTGGTGGGGTCGGCACGCTGGATGCTGTCCAGAACGATGTTGGCAAAGGCACCTGCGGCTTTCTGGTACTCGGGGTTGGCATAGGTGGACTTGCGGGTTCCTGGAGGCACGGCACCCCAGTTGCCTTTTTCTTGTGCCACCAGCTCGATGTAGTCCTTGGAAGTGGCCCAGGTGATGAACTTGAAGGCTTCATTCTCATGCTGGGTGCTCTTGGGGATGGCCAGGGACCAGATCCACAGCCAGTTGCTGCCTTTGGGGGTGCCGGGGCCGGTGGGGCTGTTGGCGAAGCCCACGGTGTTCACCACCTTGGATTGTGCGGGGTCGGTCACGAAGCCTGCAGCCACGGTGGCATCGATCCACATTCCGCATTTGCCCTGGGCAAAGAGGGTCAGGTTCTCGGTGAAGCCGTTGCCGGTGACTCCGGGAGGGCCGTACTTCTTGATCAGATTGGTGTAGAAGGTCATGGCGTTTTTCCAGGCGGGGGTGTTTACCGTGGCATTCCAGTTCATGTCGAACCAGCGGCCACCAAAGGTGTTGATCACCGTGCCGAAGACGGCCATGTTTTCACCCCAGCCAGGCAGACCACGCAGGCAGATGCCGTACTGGCCCTGTGCGGGTTTGTGCAGGGCCTTGGCGAAACGCTCGATCTGGGTCCAGGTGGGCTTTACGGGCATCTTCAGACCGGCTTTGGCAAAGAGGTCTTTGCGGTAGAAGGTCATGCTGGACTCTGCGTAGAAGGGCAGCGCGTGGATCAGGTTGTTGTAGGAGAGGCCCTTGCGCACCGGAGCGAGCATGTCATCAAGATCGTAGGAAGACTTGATGTCGGGGAATTTGGTGAAGAGTGGCCCAAGGGGTTCCAGCCAGCCGTTCTTGGCCCAGATCGGCACTTCATAAGCGCCCACCGTGGCGATGTCGAAGGTGCCTGCACCAGAGGCGATGTCCAGGGTGATTTTCTGGCGCAGTTCGTTTTCGGGGAGGACCACCCATTTGACCTTGATGTCCGGGTAGGCTTTCTCAAACTCTGGGGTCAGCTTCTGCATGGTCACCATGTCAGGGTTGTTCACGGTGGCAATGGTGATGGTGGTTTGCGCGAAAGCAACAGATCCCAGGCTGAGCACCAGACTTAAGGCGGCAAACTTCTTCATGTTTTGCTCCTCCCCCGCAGGGAAATAGTGTAGGCAACACCCTCCAGGCGCTTGTTTGTAAGGCTGGAGAATTATGCCGTCTCGTATGGGTTTGATCTCGTGCTCATAGTGTGGCACATTGTGTGAATTTTGTCTATTCCCAGTTGTTCCGAAAGCGCCTTAAAATTGCAATAACAACATCTGAACATTTCTTGACTTCGTGTCCATTCTGGGAATACTGTCAAGGAACCATGCCCAACATCAACGACGTTGCGAAGAGGGCCGGTGTTTCTCCCAGCACGGCCAAACGGGCCATCACCCGTCCAGAACAGCTCACCCCCCAGACCCTGCAGAAGGTCATGCAGGCCGTGGCCGAACTGCAATACGAGCCGGACCTGACCGCCAGCGCATTGCGCAAAGGCAAAAACAACACCATTGGCTTGCTGGTTGCAGACATTCTTGAGCCGTTCTTTGCTGAAATGGCCCGTGAAATTGGCTGGGGACTGCGCAACTCGGGGTATGGCCTGTTGCTCGCAGACAACGAATACCACAGTGAAATTGAATTGAACAACCTCAAACACCTGGCCGGGCAACGGGTGAGCGCCCTGATCATCCGCCCCTCTTATGGTCCGGGCAACCGCGAATACCTGCTCAAGATGCAGGAAAAAGGCACCTACATCATCGAGGTGGACCACCACCTGGAGGACAGCCCCTTCGATTACATCATGCTGAACCATGAACAGTGCGTGCGGATCGGGCTGGAACACCTGTGGAGCCTGGGACACACCCGCATTGCTGGACTGGGCACCTTTGACGCCCGGCTGTACCCCGAATGGCGGGCTTACCACTTCAAGCACCTGATGGAAGAACGCGGACTGCAGATCCCGCCAGAATTCCAGCGCATGGTGCATTACAGCGAACAGGACGCCTACGATTACACCCATTATTTGCTGTCCCTGCCAGAGCCCCCCACCGCCATTTTTGCCTTCAATGGCAGCGAGGCCATCGGAGCACACCGGGCCATTGAGGATGCTGGGAAGTCCATTCCGCAGGATGTTTCTTTGCTGGCTTTCGACAATTACCCCTGGACGGCCAGGGTGAAACCGGGCATTGATGTGATCGAACAACCCATCCGCCAGATGGCCCGCCTGCTGGTCGAACAGGTGCTGAGCAGCATCGCCGGACGGCACACTCCGGTGCACCTGCTGCTTCCCGGCAAACTGATTGTGCGGGGCAGTTGCGCCCAGATCCTTCCCCAGCGCTGAAAATTCGCTTTTTCTGACAATGGGAAGCAAGAAAGCTGTGAGGCTTTGCGCCTAAACTGAAGTCAGTCTCTCATCGCTTCAGAAGTCCACGGATAAGAGTCAACGGGGTATGCCATGACCATCCGCCGCAGTGTCGCCGTTTTGCTGGATTGCGTGTTTGAGTACCACAGGGAGCTTTTGCGGGGCATTGAGTCCCGCCTCAATCAGGCCGGGGTGTCCTCGGTGGTGCTGGTGGGCCGTGAACTGCACCCCACAGATCCCACTTTTCAGCATGCCAACGACGTGTACCAGCTGCTGCGCCCCGAAGACCACCTGGGGGTGATTGTTGGCGCGGCCAGCCTGGGGCACCGTTCCAGCGACCAGCAACTGCAGGACTTTTACCAGCGCCTGAGTGGGCTTCCGGTGGTCACCATTGGCCGGGAAACCGCTGGCTGTTCGGTGGTGCAAGTCGACAACCGTTCTGGCATGACCCTGATGATGCAGCATTTGCTGTCTGACCGGGGATTTCGCAAATTTGTGTTCCTGAAAGGCACCGAGGGCAACCAGGATGCCCGCGACCGTGAAGAGGTGTTTTGCAGCATGCTGCAGCAGCATGGACTGAACCCAGCACAGCAGCACATGCTGCAGGGCGAATTCTTCGGACCCCGTGCCGAAGAGGAAATGCGCAAATTGCTGGGTGTCACACGTGATTTTGAAGCGGTGGTGTGCGCCAACGACGAGATGGCACTGATGGTCCTGCACACCCTGCAAGAGCACGGTCTGAGGGTGCCGCAGGATGTGGTGGTGGTGGGTTTCGATGACTCTCCGGGAGCGGCTTACAGCGATCCTCCTCTCACCACTGTGCGCCAGCCGCTTTTTCAGCAGGGCTGGCAGGCAGCAGATCTGTTGCTGGACCACCTGCAGGGCAGTGTTTACCCCCAGAAACGCATCCTGAACAGCGAACTGGTCATCCGGGCTTCCAGCCGCAACCTCACCCCGGAATTTTCCGCCCAGGATCCCTGGCGGTCCATGGATTTGCCTGCAGACCTCCTGCAAGGTTTGCAACAGGCCGTGACCTGCAAATCCCCTGAGCTGTTTCTGGACCCCTTCCAGCGGCACCTGCAAGACCACCCTTCCGGTTACGAGGACACCCAGGCCCTGAAATTGCTGTCCCGACTGGAAGCCCATCTGGCCGCGGATTTGCCTGCCAAAAACCTCAGCATGTTGCGCTCGGTGGTGTTCCAGACCCGCAACATGCTGGTGCGCCGCGAGCACTTCCGCACCGCACGGGCCGCCCTGACCCCCGGACGCAACCCCAGCCACCTGCACCGCTTGGAACTCAGCCTGATCTCGCAAACCGAATGGGGCAGCCTGCGCGGCGACCTGGAACGCTACCTGCAGTGGTACCACATGCAGGGCATTGCGGTGGCCCTTTACCCCCAGCCGGGTCCGCAGGTGGACGACCAGTTGCGGGTGTTTTTCACCACCCAGCACGAAAACCAGGGAAACGCGTCTTCTTTGTGGGAACACCTGCTGAAGGTGCCGCACCTGCTGGTGTTGCCGCTGTTTGTGCGGGACACCCACCTGGGACTGCTGCTCGCAGACAGCCTGCAGGCCCAGCAGGTGGACATCGAACATTTGCAATACCTGCTCAGTTCGGGTCTGCACCACATCCATTTCAACCAGCAACAGCAGAAATACACCCTGGAGTTGCGGGAAAACATGGACCGCAGTGCCTCCGAGGTGGCCGAACTCAGCCAGCAGATGGAGTACCTGGCGGTGCACGATGAGGTGACCGGACTGGCCAACAAAACCCTGTTTCAGGCGCATTTGGAGCAGGTGATCCACCACCCGCAGGCCCAGCACGATTACGCGGTGCTGTTTCTGGATGTGGACCGCTTCAAGAAAATCAATGACACTTACGGGCACCGCACCGGCGATCTGTTCCTGAAGACCCTGGCGGAGAAACTGCAGGGCATCCTGCGCCCCTACGACACGGTGGCCCGCTTTGGCGGCGATGAATTCGCCGTGCTGCTCAGCAACGTCTCCCAGTCCCACACCATCAGCGAGGTGGTGTTGCGCCTGCAACGGGAACTCGGACAGCCGTTTGAGGTGTGCGGCCACCACATCCAGACCACGGTCAGTGTGGGGGTGGTGACCGGAGATCCCCGCTACACCCAGGTGGAGGATCTGCTGCGCGATGCCGACATCGCCATGTACGAGGCCAAGAAAAAAGGCGGCGGCCAGCACCGGATTTTCGAGGTGCACATGCACCACCAGGTCAGTGCCCGCACAATTTTGGAAACCGAACTGCGGCAGGCCCTCAGGGAACAGACCCTCACGGTGCACTTCCAGCCGATCATCAGCTTGCAAGAGGGAAAAATCGAGGGTTTTGAAGCACTGGCCCGCTGGATTCACCCGCAGCGTGGCTTCATCAGCCCGGCCCAGTTCATCCCCATTGCCGAAGAAAGCGGCCTGATTGTGGAACTCGACCGCCTGGTGCTCAGACAGGCCTGCCAGCAGGTGGCCCACTGGCAGCAGCACCTCCCGGAAGGCCAGAAACTCACCCTGAACGTCAACATGAGCACCGTGCAATTCACCCGGGGCGATTTGCTGGAAGGGGTGCAGTCGGTGTTGCAGGACACCGGATTCCCTGCAGAGCAACTCAACCTGGAGATCACCGAGAGCCTGTTGCTGGAACGGGCCGAGGTGGTGCTGGAAAACATCCGCGCACTGCAGCAACTGGGTGTGAAACTGCACATCGATGATTTCGGAACCGGTTACTCCTCGCTGGGGTACCTGCAGCAATTTGCAGCCTCCTGCCTGAAAATTGACCGCTCGTTCATCTTGCGCCTGCTGGAAGACCCCAAATGCAGCGAACTGGTGCGCACCATCATCCAGATGGCCCACAACCTGGGCATGAGCGTGGTCGCAGAAGGCGTGGAAGAACAGGAGCAGCTTTCCTGGCTCAGGCAGGCCGGATGTGAAAGGGTGCAGGGTTATTTGCTGTCCAGGCCGCTGGCCGCGCCGCAAGCTGCAGAACTGCTGTCCAGCTGGGCCAGCCAACTTGCTGCCACCCCCGCTGGAGAAGGTGCAGGACGGTGAACACAGACCAGCAACACGAAACCCAACTGGCTTACCGCATGGTGTGGCTGGTGGTGGGGGTGATGCTTTTTCTCACCGCCCTGCAGGTGGCTTTTTTCACGCTGCAATGGATCTGGGTGCTCCCAACTGCCCTCACCCTGCTGGTGCTGCTGGGCGTGCACCTGCGCTGCCAGAATTTCCGACCTTACTGGCTGAGCCTCACCGCCCTGACGGGTTTGTGGGTCACGGTGGGCATCTACAGCCACCTGCTGGGCGGCCTCTCCTCACCGGTGCTGCTGGGCTGGCCGCTGGTGGTGGTGGGGTTCTCGGTGCTGCTGGGCATGCGGCAGGGACAGGTGGTGCTGGGCATCTCCCTGCTGACCGGCTTCATGCTGGCCAACCATCCGGTGTCTGACCCCCCCTTCTCCAGAACCCATTCGGAACTGGTGCTGGTGGTCTACACCCTGACGTTTTACCTGATGGGCCTCAGCATCCTCAGCATGCACCGGCGCAGCGTGCGGCAAATCCAGGCCCAGCAGGTGCAGCACCTGAAAATCCAGCAGGCCATGGAGATCACCGAGGCCCGCAATCAGGCCATTTTAGACGCCCTGCCAGACGTGGTGTTCCGCGTCACCCAGGACACCACCATCCAGGACGTCAACATTGGTGAACAGGTGGGCTGGCCCATCAAACCCGAAAACTGGCTGGGCCACAAGGTCACCCAGTACCTGCAGGACCACGACGCGCAGGACGTGCTGGACCGCCTGAGCTGGGTGCTCTCAGGAGACGGGATGCAAACCCAGGAACTCACCCTGGACCACCCGCAACTGGGGAAACGCACCCTGGAAAGCCGCATGGTGGCCATCAGCGAACAGCACGCCATTCTGTTCTGGCGCGACATCAGCGAACGCAAAAAAGTGGAGCTGGAAGGACAGGCACGCCTCAGGCGCATGGAGGTGATGGACCGCTTCAGCCTGGCCCTGGCAGACAGCAACCTCAACGGCACCCTGCTGCTGCAGGCGGTGGCAGACCACGGAGCTTTGCTGCTGGGCGGAAAATGCACCGTGACGGTCTGGCACCTGGGTGATCCCGCCGATGTGCCCCTGGAGGAATTCTCTGCAGGGACAGCCCAGCAAGCAGTGCAAAAACTGGAAATCCCCCTGAATTTTCACGGCACCCAGCAGGGCACCGTGCGCCTGGACAGAAGCACCCTGGACCCTTTCAGCACCGAAGAACAGGCCATGATGCACACCCTGGTGGAACGCGCTGGACTGGTGTTCACCAACACCCAGCTGAACCTGCAAAACCGCGATCAGGCCGAACAGTTGCGCCGCGCCAACGAGGAACTCGAGGCCCGCATCGAGGCCCGCACCCAGGAGCTGGCCCAGGCCAACAGCCGCCTGCAGGAACTCACCATCAGAGACGGACTGACCGGGATTTTCAACCGCCGCCACTTCGATGAACGCCTTGAGCAGGAGGTGCGCCGCCTGCAGCGCTCAGACCAGCCGCTCACCCTGATGCTCTGCGACATCGACTTCTTCAAGAAATACAACGACCACTATGGTCACCCCCAGGGGGACGTGTGCCTGAAGAAAGTGGCCGAGGTGCTGTCCGGGACTTTCCAGCGTGCAGGAGATGTGGTGGCCCGGTATGGAGGAGAGGAATTCGCCATGGTGCTTCCCAACACCTCACTGGTCCAGGCCAGACAGCTGGCAGAACGCCTGTGTCAGAAAATGACCCAGCTGGGTCTGCTGCACGAATTTTCTGAGGTGGCAGGGCACATCACCCTCAGTGTGGGGGTGGTGGCGGCTTCCCGTTGCGACCAGGTCACGGCTTCTGTTTTGCTGCAAACTGCAGATGAAGCCCTTTATCACAGCAAGCACACCGGACGAAACCGGGCCACCCTGCGTGCCCTGATGGCAGAAGGATCAGGGTTGAAGGTCTCTGCAATGGAGTGAGTGCAGCGCTCAGGCGTCCCAGAGGGACAGCAGGTCCTGCTCTGTGCCCTGCCTCACTTCGCTGTGCTGTCCAGAATCAGGATCGTGCGAATGGGCCTGCCAGCTGAACTGCACCCCGAGGTCCAGGGTGAGGTGGCCGAGCAACGCCATTGCCGTGTGCTGGCACACCTCCTGCTCCAGAAGGTGCTCCTCGAACAACAGGCAGTCAGGACCAAGCTCCAGCGCGAAGGCAGGCCCGTAATGGTTCTGTTCGGCCCTGATTTTCGGGATGCTGTGAACGTCGAAAAAATAAAACGTGCGGTCAAAATCAAAGAGGGGCTGCTTGCTCTGACCTGCCTCCAGCCGCACCAGGCCTGCAAAGGGGAAATCCATCAGGGCAGACCTGGGGTCAAAACCCCTGAAATCCAGCCTCAGGCAACGGGTGGGAAGTTCTCCGGGAACCAGGTCCTGCCATTTGGAAAGTGAAGTGATGGTGGCCTCCTCTGCTGGTCTTCAGGATAAACCTTCTGTCTGAAAACCTGCACCTGAAAACCTGAACCCAGACCTGTGAAAATGGTGCATCATGGAAGGGCGTTCTCCCGTCTGGTTTTGCTCTGAAAGCCAGGCCGCACAAAAGACAGGCAGACCTCAGTGCGGACGGGCCGTGCACCAGAAATCCATCAAACCTCCAGAAGTGCGACGGCCCTGACTCCTGGACGGCTTCGAAAAGCCCGCAACCATGCGATCTATCGCACCTCGTCCCTAATGAAAGGATACAAGCAACCATGAAGAATGTGCAGATGGCGTGGGCAGCAAAGTGGCTGAAAGTGCTGGTGGTGGTTCTGTTGCCTTTCGGAGCAGGCCCAGCCTGGGCAGGCGGAGGGTCCTCACTGCAACAGAAAATCACCGATGTGGGTGAGGATGCAGCGTCCATCACCTTGCATGCTGGAGAGGTGTTTCGGGTTCACCTGCAGGAAACCCCCAATGAAGATGGCCGCAGCTGGTATGCCCTGAACGAACTGAACAAAGTGCGTCTGGTGCGGCGCGAATCCACACCGCTGGGAGACCATGGTTACCTGTCCACGGTGTCTGACATCACCTACACCTACCGGGTGTTGCCGCGGGCTTCGGGTGAGCAGGTTCTGGTGTTTGTGCTGGCCCGCCAGAATGAGAAAAGCGGGACGGTCCTCAGGTGGCTGACCATCAAGATCATCCCATGAAGCACCCGGAGGGGACACCGCATGGAACAGATCCCGCTCACCTTCCCTGAACTTTCTGCCAGGATTGAAGCTTTGCAGCACGCCCTGTGGCAGGAAACAGAAGACGCCCTGCTTCTCCTGATCGGGCTGGAAGACCTGATGGTTGCTTCCCGAACCGCGGTGAAACTGGCGGTTCCTGTGCTGGCCGGGACGTTGCAGCATCCCGATGTGCGGGTGCAGGCCATGTCTGCCCGGATTCTGGCTGCCTTCGGGGGTTTTGCCCGACAGGCCCGGCCTGAACTGCAACGTCTGCTGGACCATCAGGATCCCTACCTGCGGGGCTGTGCGGTTCTGGCCCTGTCCCAGCAAAACCAGGACCTTGCTGCAGTGCACTTTCAGCGTCTGCTGGAAGAGGAGGATGTGTGGGGTCTATTTGTGGCTACCCACGCTCTGGTGTTTTTGCAGTCTGAGGCCGGTCCTTTTCTGGAGGCCTTCAGGTCCGTTCTGCAAGACCCTTCACAGGTGAAAGTGGGCCACTGGCAGGTCGGGCAGGGGATTGAACTGCCTGAAAAAAACCCCATCCGTTTGCTGCTGGCCAGGCTGCCTGACCTGCATCCTTCTTTCCGTGAGCTGGATCCCCAGGTGATCCCTTTGCTGCAAAATCCAGATGTTGTGGATCTGGCTGCCCGCTTGCTGAAGAACAGGCCAGGCAATCAGGATGCCGTGCAGGTGCTCTCTGACCACCTGTGGAATGCCCAGGCTGTGGTGCTGATCCCGGTGCTCTCTGCCCTGGCCGGGTTGCAGCTTCCCCTCAATGGAGCGGCAACGGCGCGGCTTTATGAACTCTGCCAGCATGACTGGCCCGATGTGCGGTTGCAGGCGGCACGGGTGCTGTGGTTCTGCCAGCAGGAAGGGGAGACTTCCAGACAGGTGGCCTGGTCGTTGCTGGATCCAGAAACCCACAGCCAGGATTCCCTGCTGTACGGGCACCTGGTGCCAGACGCATTGCTGTTGCTGCAGGACCAGGGTTTCTGGCAGGGAGACCTTCTGACATGGCTGACCTCGATGTACCAGAACCTGTTCCGCACGCCTTCGGTGGGGCCGGGGGACAGGCTGGTGTCTGCCCTGTGGCAGATCACCCACAGCCCTGAGCTGGTTTTTGCGGATGTGCTGCGGGTGCTGCGGCAGGGAAACCATCCTGACCGGGTGCTGGGGGTTTTGCGGGAGATGGGTGTGCTGGCCCTTCCCATTTTGCTGCCTTTGCAGGAGGTGCTGCAGACAGAAGGCAGATTGCTGCAGTTTTCCGGCCCGGTTTATCACATGGAACAGCTCTGGGAAGAAGAGCAGGTGCGGGCTGACCTGGAACACCTGCTGGAGCACTTGCAGCTTGCAAAGGACGGCAACACCTCCGGTTTGTGAGGCCCAGGAGGTTCTGCATCTGGTTGTGGTAGACGTTCATCAGTTCCATCGGGGGTTCTTTGGAGTCACGCAGCAGCAGTCTGGCAAAGGGGCAGCGGAAAATGGTGACTTTCCGGTTCTTCAGGGACAAAAGCTGGTCCTGATCAGATTCACAATGGTTTCAGGGCAGTCGGCTTTTCCCTGCCCAGAGGAGCCCCATGACTTTGTTGCAAACCCCCTCCCTGACCGACATCCCCCGCATGCTGTCCCTCACCCCCATTTTTCAGGGCCTGCAGGAAAAGGACCTGGCAGACCTGGCAAAAGCCATGCGCGAACAGCATTTTGACCGGGGCAGTCAGCTTTTCCTGCAGGGCGACCCGGTGGAACGGGTGCACATTGTGGTCCGGGGTTGCCTGCGGGTGTACAAGGAAGGCATCAAAGGCAACAAGCAGATCACCCTGCACCTGGAAAAACCCTACCGCGCTGTGGCTCTGGTGGCGGTTTTTCTGGATCGCCCGGTTTTTCCTGCCTCCTGTGAAGCGCTGGAAGACAGCATGGTCCTGACCCTGGAACGCCAGAAATTCATGGAGATCGTCACCCACAATGCCGTGCTGGCCCAATCGGTGATCCGCTACCAGGCCCGCAAGCAGGGCGAACTGATGCACCTGCTGGACCGTCTGTTTTTCCGGGAGGTGGGGGCACGGGTGGCAGAAACCCTGCTGCTCTTGCAAGAAGAGCAGGGAAACGGCTTTACCCTGCCCACCAATGGCACCCTGGCGGCCCAACTGGGCACTGTGCCAGAACTGATCAGCCGCAAACTGGGAGAATTTTTCCGGCAGGGCCTGATCCAGCTGGATGGGCGCAAAGTGTGGGTGCTCAAAACGCAGGAGTTGCAGGAACTGGCAGCAGAATGAAACTCAGGACATCCCCAGTTGGCGCTGGAGTTCCATGCGTCACCCCATCAAGGGCGGCTGCGCTCGGGCCTTCGGTGGTTTTCAAAAACCACCACAAAAATGCCCTGTTGCACCATGAAAATTCAATTCTGGAAGGCAGACTGCTGTGAGCCATCAGAAAGAACAGTTGGGGTTCAACTTGCATCGGCCCGTTTTTGTGGCCTGATGGCCACAGGTCAAGGATTCTGACCCAGAACCCAGCCATACCTTCGGATCACCAGTTCAAATTCATCCTGGATCAGGTGGGCTTTGATTCGGGCAGCAGCCATGAGGCAGTAAAAGAAAAGGCCCAGCAAAACGAACACCGTCAACAAAGCAAGCGTCTTGAATTCGGAATCTTCCCCTATGAAGACAGCAGCGACAGCACCCACCCCAAAGAACCACGTGGTGGTGTTCCACTTCTTGTGAACCCTGCTGGCGGTTTCGGCAGGACTTTCGTTCAGCTGAGGGTCTTGATCCATGCTGCAAATTTACCACAAGTGGATTCAGGGGAAATTGGTGTTGCTCCAGGGTGACTGCAGCCCCTGGCCCATATGATGAAGAAACACCACACATGGTTTTTGCAATCCTGTCCAGCGTGTGTGAAACCCTGGAATCCCAACCAGAGCCCAGACAGGCCCTCGAAACAGAGCAGGGGATGGGGTTGGACCCAGGCTGGAAACAGGACCAACGGCACCCTGGCGGCCCAACTGGGCACCGTGCCAGAACGGATCAGCCGCAAACTGGGAGAATTTTTCCGGCAGGGCCTGATCCAGCTGGATGGGCGCAAAGTGTGGGTGCTCAAAGCGCAGGAGTTGCAGGAACTGGCTGCAGACGGAAAATCAGGAAATTCCCAGGTGGTGCTGGAGTCCCATGCGCATGCGGCCCGCAGCTTCCATCAGGAAAATGGCCGATTTTTCCGGGAGGGTCTGCTCGCAGGTGTGCTCCCACACGGCAAGCCAGCGGTTGAAGTGGTCGCTGGAAAGCCCCAGAGGCAGGTGGGCCATGGGAGGAGAACCCCTGAAGTTTTTGGGCCCACCCAACACCCCCACCCAGAAGTCGGTGAGTTTCTGGATGTGCTTTTCCCACCACTCTGCTGCGGGTTCTTCCACCACCCCGTCAAAGACGGCTTTCATTTCGGGGATTTCATTGAGGTTCACATAGAAGGTGCGAACCAGGTGTTCCACAGGGGCACGGCCCCCGATCAGGTCGTAATGGTTTTCCAGGGACAGCATGTTTACCTCCAGCCCAGCAGGCGTTTGCCTTCCGGGGTGATGCGCTGAGGGGTCCAGGCGGGTTGCCACACCAGATCCACCTGCACCTGCTCTACTCCGGGCAGGCGGTCCAGGGTGCGCTTTACGGCATCCGTGAGGGTGTCGTGCAAGGGGCAACCTGGTGTGGTGAGGGTCATGGTGACCCTGAGGGTGTTTCCTTCAAAATCGACACCATAAACCAGCCCCAGATCGACGATGCTGATGCCCAGTTCGGGATCCAGCACGCTGTGCAAGAGCATACCAGCGAGGGCCTTAAGGTTTTCTGACATGCATGACCTCCGTGAGGAACCCAAGAAAAGGAATCAGGCCTGCAGCAATGAGCCACAAGCCTGCAGGGTGAAGGGCCGTGAACACAATCCCAGCCGTGAACAGCCACATGGCCAGACCGGCGGTTTTCTCCTGGAACATCTCTTTCAGGGTGGGCACCTGGGTTTGACCGACCTGACCGGAGTACCTGTGCAGCCACACCAGGAAAGGCAGGATTTTGTAGAGCATTCCGGTGATCACCAGCAACAGAAATCCTGAAAATCCCACCAGGGCCATGGTCCAGAACCCCAGCATGGCCAGCAGGACACTGAACACCAGAAAGCCCAGACCGAGAAGGTGATGCCTGACCCCCACATCCAGTTGCTTCTTGACCCTTTTTGCAATGAGGTTGCGGGCGTCCAGTGCCATCAGCAGGGCGGCGAGCATCAGGAGGGGCAGTGTTGCAGCAGGCCAGATCAGGTCGCTGAGGATGGCGAAGTTGAGCACCCACAAATTGATGCCCAGCACCCGGGGCTTCACCCCGTGGGACAGCGTGAACATCCCAATCAGCTTGTGTCCCACCCCTGCAATGGAGATCAGAAAGACCCCCACCAGCCCCAGGATGGCGTGGGTTTGCAGTCTGGCTGGATCGTAGTTGCCAAATTGCATGGTCAGGGCCTGCACCATGCCCACAGCGGGGGTGGTCAGCAAATGCAGTGTCACCCACACCAGGGATGTGGCCACCACACTCCATTTCTGGGTGCTTCTGAACACCAGAAGCATGTGCACGGCAAACCACAGCAGGGCCGCACTGACCAGACCCCCTCCGGCGGCAATCAGGGCAGGCTGATCCTGCAGAAAACCCATCACCTGAACGGGCACCCCCACCGCCCAGAAGCCCAGCACAGCGTAACCCCACCAGGCCCGCACCAGACCGATCTCCAGGATCACCGGGACAAGCTGGTGCATGCTGCCGATCAGGATCCCAGTGCCGAAGCCCAGCAAAAGCAAATGGGTGAAAGCCAGCGTGACAGGATGGAGGTGACTGCTGAAAGCGTCTGGGTGCAGGGCAAGCAGCAGCACTGCAGCAACCAGAAAGAAGCTGGAGCACAGCACGAATCCAGCGGGAACCTGATAGGGGGCAGTGGTGTTTTTGGTGGCCAGGGCAATCATGGTCCCTCCTCCTGAGCCCAGTCTAGAAAGTGCAGCCGTGCCCAGCCATGACCCAGGTCATGGTCAGGGTTTGCCTGCAAGGTGCACACTCAGGGTCAGGAGAAGACCATGCCAGAAACCACCCCGGAGGCCCAGTTGCAACAACTCGATGTGCGCACCATCCACCCCAGAGACCGCCACCCCCGCATTTTCACACTGTTTGACAGACTGGACAGTGGCAGCAGCTTTCAACTGGTCAATGACCACGATCCCAGACCACTGCACTACCAGTTCCAGATCGAGCGTCCCGGCACATTTGAATGGGAGTACCTGGAAAGTGGCCCGCAAGTGTGGCGGGTCAAAATTTCCAGAGCCTGAAACCCTGGTCCGTGCAGTGCGCTGCAGGGGCCTGACTTTTTTGGAGGAGCCATGATCACAGCCCAGACCCGCATCAGTGAGGTGCTGCAGGACCATCCAGAGTTGCTGCCTGTCCTGATTTCGGCCAGCCCTGCTTTTGAGAAACTGAGAAACCCCGTGCTCAGGAAAGTCATGCCAAAGCTGGTGACCGTGCAGCAGGCTGCAGGCATGGCAGGCCTTGAAGTGGCTGACCTGCTGGGCAAACTGCTGGCGGCCCTGGGGCAGGCTCCTGCAGGAAGGGCGGATGTTGCTTCCTCCGGTTCACTGCTGGGCACCCCTGTTCCAGCCTGGATCCATGCGGAGATGGCGGCTGAACTGGATGTGCGACCCCTGCTGGAACGTGGAGAGGAGCCTTTCAGCCAGATCCAGAAAGTGACATCCCGTGTCCCTGCAGGCCAGCAGTTTCTGCTGCTGGCTCCCTTTGAACCTGTGCCCCTCTATCTGGCCCTGCACAGGAAAGGCTTTGTGGCCTGGTGTGAGCGGTCAGAAGCAGCTTACAGGACGCATTTTTACCGGCAAGCAGAAACACAGGAGGCCTCACTGCAGCCCATCAACCCCTCGGAGACCCCCTGTACAGGCTGGAGGTTTGATCTGGAAATCACCATCCCGGAAACCCTGGAACCCCCCGAGCCCATGATGCGGGTGCTGGCTGCACTGGAAGAGCTCGGTCCGGGACAGGCCCTGCTGGTGCACCATGTGCGCAGACCGGTTTATCTGCTGCAAAGGCTGGAAGACACCGGGCATCGGGTGGAGGTGCTGGAAGAAGGGGCAAGGGTGGAGATCCTGATCCAGAAAAAGCCCCTCAAATCTGGCCCTTCTGGCATGGCGTGAAATGAAGAAAGATCCCTGCTGGGTGCTGCTGGCTGGAGGGTGACAGCGTTGAACTCAGGCTTCGCCCATCATCAGGCCCTCAATGGTGTGGCCCTGGTGGATGGGTTCGAGTTCGTCCACAATGCGGCCCAGCAGGTGCTTTTTGAGGTCTTCTGGAAGGGTGTCGTAATAGGCACGGGTGAACTGCAGATCGTGCCGTTCGTGGTTGTTGGCTCCGGGCGCATCCACCCCCAGCACCAGCACCGGGCGGGATTTCTCGGAGTTGTTCTCGGTGCCCCGGTGGATGGTCAGTGCAGAGCGCACCGAGATGTCTCCGCGTCTGGGCATCTTGCGTTCTGCACGCTCCAGGTAACGCGGGTAGAAGGTTTTGGGAGGGAACATCTCATGCTCAAACTGGCTGGCCTCGTCCCACTGGGTGCCTGGAGCGATTTCAAAAGGCCCCATGTCTTCGTAAACATCCACGGTGGTGAGGTTGAAGGCCAGCGAATTGAGGCGGCGGCCTTTCACAGTGTCCTCTGGAGCAGGGAAATCGCGGTGCCAGGGCTGGTCTTTTGCTCCAGGATTGGGCACGTCAAAGCCAATTTCCACAATTTTGTAGTCCGGACCCAGCACGGTTTCGCACACGAATTGCACCCAGGGATGGGTGACCAGTTGCAGGAACCCCCGGATGTCTTCCGGGTGAATTTCCACGTAGTGGCGTCTGGGGCCGCGTCCCACTGCGCCTCCAGGCCGTTGCAGGGCTTCCAGATACAGGCGTTCGATGTCTTCGCGCAGGTCATCCACCCAGGGAACAGGGAAGGCGCTTTTCAGGCCAGCAAATCCGGGACCGTAAAGGGCTCCCATGATTTCAGCGGTGTCGTAGGGGGTGATGGGGGTTTCTGGGGTGGGTTCAGGGGTGGCAGTCATGTTTCCTCCTGATGCAGGTCTGCATGGAATGGGGGATGCCTGTGGGGGATGGATTGAAGAAGGTGCTTCTGATTCTAATGGGAATTGTTGTTTAAAGTCAAATGTTTTGGTGTTGATCTGGATTTCAGTTCGGTAAGGGCTTTAAGGTCTGGAGAAAAAGATTTTTCTGGACTGGAAAAATTTTGTCGAAGGATTTCGAGAGGCCAGAAGGCCTGTGGGAAAAGACACCAATTTTATTGATGTTTTCACAACCCCATTGCTGCCCTTTGGAGTCGCATTTTTTTGCCCGGGCAGGGAAACCCGGGTTCTTGCCAGCAGTGGACATCTGCACAGCCGGGTTTGCCCTTGCCTTATGCTGAAAGCATGCCCCCGGAACGCCCAGAAAAGCCCTTCTTTCGGGACAGGTCCTATCAGGAGGATTACTTCACCACCCATGACCTGAAACTGCGTGGCTGGACTGCAACGCTGATTCGCAAACTGGTGCCAGAGCATGATGCCGAGAAAGAAAACCTTCTGCGCATTCCGGGCAGGTACGGCAGCCGCAAAGTGCAGCATCCGGTGAAACTCTATGCCCAGGAGCGCATCAAGCAACTGGAAGACACCGAAGACTTTTATGTGCTGTACGAAAAAGCCCAGCAGGCCCTGGCCCGCGGAGCGAAACGCCGGGAAAAGGTACTGGAACAGAAACGCAAAATGCTGGAGACCACACTGGAAGGCTACCAGCCCGATGTTCAGCTGGACCTGGGCTGGCATGCCAACCTCAGGGCGTTCAAGGAGGTGTTGCGAGCACACCTGCAGCAGTGGGAAGCGGCCCGCATTCCTGCCAATCTGGTGCAGGCTGCTGCAGCTGAGATGAAAGCCCGTTTTCGGGAGGCTTACCAGCAGGCCAGAAAAAAAGCTGGCACGAAGAAACCTGTCAAAAAGAAGCGGTCTGCAGGGTTCTCCTGAACGCTGCAGACCGCTTCTGGTGTGCTGGACCTGCGGGCAGGAAAAGCCAGGGTTCCTGGCTTCAGCCAGAGGCGCTTCAGGGATTGTGATTCTGTTATAAACAGAGTAAGGTGTACAATGTACATACCAGACAAAAACAACTTTCAAACTGCCACATCCACTTGCTTCAAGGAGGAACCCATGACCCGGAACCCAGCCCATCCCCCCATTGTGGACCGTGAAACCTGGCAGCAAACCCGCAGCAGTTTGCTCAAACTGGAAAAAGCCAGCACCCGCATGCAAGATGCCATTGCTGCGCAACGTCGTCGCCTGCCCATGACCCGGGTGGACAACTACGCCTTCCAGGGCAATGCAGGACCCGTCACCCTGGTGGACCTCTTTCAGAACCGTTCACAGTTGATCGTGCATCACTTCATGTTTCACCCGGACTGGACGGCGGGTTGCCCACACTGCACCCACTTCGCAGAAAACGGCACCCCGCACCTTACCGATCTGGCGCGTGGAGATGCCAGCTTTGTGCGGATTTCCCGTGCCCCCATTGAAAAACTGCTGGCCTACCAGCAACAGAAAGGCTGGAGCACCCCCTGGTGCTCTTCTTTTGAGAGCACCTTCAACCAGGACTGGGGCTGGACCTCTGCAGATGGCGGAGAAGTCCCTGGAATCAGTGTGTTCATGCTGCAGGACGGGGTGCCACACCTCACCTACTCCACTTCAGGGCGTGGAGTGGAAAGCCTGTCCAGCTTCTTTGGATACATGGATTTGCTGCCTTATGGACGGCAGGAAAGCTGGCAGGATGTGCCTCCGGGTTGGCCTCAACGCTGAGCTGAGTGATCTCCTCAAACGGATCTGTGCACCCAGAAATGGCTCCAGCACCACCAGAGCCCTCTGCACAGCTCAGTGTCCAGCCAGAAGTCGGGCCTGTTGTTTTTCACGGTCCTGTCGGACTTCATGGTGCACCGGAGCTGCGAGATGCCTGCGGATCCTTTGCAGGTCCCGGGGTGGTTCAAAAAAATCTTCAAACAGCTGGTTCAGCCGCACGGGTTCTCCCGGATAAACCCTGTGTGTCACAGGATCACCTGCCTGCAACGTGCCTTCCTGCAAAACCCTGCAGTAAGCCCCTGGACGTTCAGCTGCCCGGAAGCGTTTGACAAAGGTGGGATCCCCCATGCGGGCGGCCAGGGTGGAGCAGGGAATTCTGGGAGAGGTGACCTCCAACACCACACTTCCGATTTCAAACCTATCCCCGATCAGCAGATTGCTGGAAGCCAGATGGGACAGGGTGAGGTTTTCGCCAAACGTTCCCGGAAGCAGGGGCACCCCCAGCTCATTTTCCCACCACTGGTAATCCAGCATTCCATAAACGTAAACGGCCTGATCCGGTCCGCCGTGGTTGCGGGTGTCGCAGATGGTGTCTCCCGTCAGACCCAGCGCACCAACGTGCACAGGAGTGAGGACGGGACGTTTGAAAATGCCCGTCAGGCCTGATTTGCCTGCCCCTTCAATAAGCTCTGCCTGACCCAGATCGACACCGATGAGTTGCATGGGACCATCTTATGCGCTGCTCAGGGTTTCGGGGTGTGGTTTTGTCGCTTTTTCTGGTGCCCCGAAATTGCGTTCCAGCCCACAAGCCTCCAGGAGGTTTTACCCCCCTGTCCCCTGCAAGTTCTGCAGGGGTGTTTTCACCTGCCTGAAGCCTTTGAAAAACAGCCAGAAAGGCAAAATCAGTTCAAACAGTCCGCCTGGAACGAAAAACAGCATGCCTGCCCCCTGCTGGGTGTCCATGAGGCCGGTGGTGTGCAGCACCACAGCGATGGGCAGGCCCAGATAGCCCAGCAGTCCCATGCTGGAGAGCCCAGCGGGAATCCATCTGGATTTCAGCAGCAGCACGCAGAACATCACTCCGGCCATTCCGTTGAACAGGTAGAGCATTTGCAGGCACCAGGACCGCATGGACATCAGCAGGCTTTGCAGGGCACTGAGGGTCTCGGGTGGGGTGGTGCTGGTTTGCCCAGCCAGGGTGAGCAGCAGCATGGGACTGAGGCAGTACAGCAAAATGGCAAAGAGTTCAGCGATTTTGAAGCCCAGAAAGCCTGCAGCGAGGGCAGGATGAAAGGGTT
Organism: Deinococcus roseus; assembly: GCF_014646895.1. Lineage (NCBI taxonomy): Bacteria > Thermotogati > Deinococcota > Deinococci > Deinococcales > Deinococcaceae > Deinococcus > Deinococcus roseus. The sequence continues at coordinate 3,051 of NZ_BMOD01000017.1, read as the reverse complement.
TGAGCAGCGGGGACATCCAGGCGGCAATCAGCAGGATGGCCAGTCCGTCCAGCAGGGCCAGCCAGACAGCCAGGACGACATTTTGCTGGTTGCCCAGCAGCAAAGTCAGGTCGTTTCCTGGTTTCAGCAGGGGGTCAAGGATCAGGGTGCTGGTCAGGAAGGTGGCGGTGGCGGCCAGAAACAGCAGTCCAATCAGGGGGGCGGTGGTGCGGTGGGGGTGCATGGGGGTCCTTTCCTGGCAGGTCAACCCTGCCAGACTTTTCTTTTGTGGGAGGTCTGAGACGGAAAATTCGATAACCTTACAACGTAAGGCTTACATGTACGATAACCATACAGTGTAAGATTGTCAAGCATCCACACACCCACAGGAGAGCCCTGAATGCCCAGACCCCCCAAAAACCATACCTCCCGACTTCCCCTGACCCGCGAACGGGCCTTGCAGGTGGCGGTGCAACTTGCCGACCAGGGCGGCCTGGAAGCCCTCACCATGCGCAAACTGGCCCAGACCCTGGGGGTGGAAGCCATGTCCCTGTACCACCACATTCCTGGCAAGGAAGACATTCTGGACGGCATGGTCGAACAGATCTTTGCTGACATGGCCTGGCAGGAATCCGACCCAGGATGGAAAGGCACCATGCGCAACCGGGCTTACCGCATGCGGGAAGTGCTGCTTTTGCACCCCTGGGCCACCGCCCTGATGGTCTCCCGCTCCAGACCCGGAGCCATGACCCTCAGGCACCTGAATGACACCCTGGGATGCCTCAGGGCGGGGGGTTTTTCGGTGGCTCTGGCCGCCCATGCATTGTCTCTGCTGGACAGTTACATTTATGGTTTTGTGATGCAGGAGGTGCAGTTGCCTTTTCAGAACGAAGCCGAAAAAGACCAGATGGTGACCGGCGTTTTGCAGCACATGCCCGCAGACGTGTATCCCCATTTTGTGGAATTGACCCTGCAGCAGGTGGTGCAACCGGGATACCGTTACGGTTCAGAGTTTGATTACGGCATAGAACTGCTGCTGGACAGCCTGGAATTGCAATTGCAAGCAGAAATGGAAAAACAGACCTGATCCTGAAACTTGACGGACATCATCCTGCCAGCAGATCCCCTGATTTTTCAGACCCTTTTGAGTCCATGGGTAACGCAAAACCTTGATCACACAATTTTGCGGATTCTGCAGCTTTTGATGTTCTGCCAGCCAGATTTCAGCCTGCTGTGCTGAGGTAAACGTGGCAGTTTTGCGCACCTGTTTTCCCTGGATATCCATATGGGTGAGGCGGCAATCCAGCGTCCGTTTTTGTGCACCAGGCTTCCGATTCCTTTTCTACGTCTGCTCATCGATTCACTCACTTTCTGCCTGTAAAAGGCAGAAAAAGTACGCTGAGAAACGGCAAACCATGAGGTGTTAAACTGGGTTCATGCAGCTTCCGATTGGCATTCAGGACTTCCAGAAACTCCGGGAAGGGGGTTATGTGTATGTGGACAAGACACAGCACATGATGCCTTTCGTTCAGGGGGGGTATTATTTTTTCTCCCGTCCCAGACACTTCGGAAAGTCCTTGACCATCAGCACCCTGAAGGCCCTGTTTGAAGGCAAGAAGCACCTCTTTGAAGGTTTATGGATTCACGACCAGCATGATTTTGAATCGCACCCAGTCCTGCACCTCAATTTCCCTGGAGTGGAGTCGCTGGAACTTCCCCTGAGCGTTGGGCTGATGCTTTATTTTCAGGAACAGGCTGCACGGTTTGGTCTGACCATCAGCAACCGCTCCGCTAGACTGGCCTTTCGCGACCTGATCCTGGGGCTTTCCAAACAGGGAAAAGTGGTGCTCCTCATCGATGAGTACGACAAACCGCTGGTGGACTTTCTGGAGAGTCCACAGAAATTGAAAGAGCATCAGGATTTACTTAAAAGTGTGTATGGGAGTATCAAGGAGCTGGATGAGCACCTGCACCTGGTGATCCTGACCGGAGTTTCCAGATTTGGCAAACTGAGTCTGTTCAGTGACCTCAACAACCTGTATGACGCCACGCTGGATCCCAGGTTCAGTGAACTGTGTGGCTACACCCGCGAAGAACTTCAGCGGGACTTTGCCCAGTATCATGGTCGTGCTCAGGAACAATTGAAAATGGAGCATGAGTCTTACTGGGAGATGCTCAGGCGGTGGTACAACGGCTATTCCTGGGATGGTCAGTGCAAGGTATATTGCCCCTTCAGCATGTTGGTCTTTCTGCAAAACCCTGGATTTAAGGGATTTTGGTACGAAACGGGCACCCCCACCTTCCTCCTCAAATTGGTCAAACAGGAAGGATACACCCCTTTCGAGTTTGAACACTTTACGGCTCCAGGTTCTACCCTCACAACAGCCAATCTGGAATTTCTCAGTCCCATCAGTTTAATGTTTCAGACGGGTTATTTGACCATCAAGAACATTGAACACACCGCTGGTGGAACATTGTACGACCTGACCTATCCCAACGAGGAAGTGCGGCAGGCTTTCAGCCAGGGGCTGCTCAATGAGTACATCCAGAGACCCCAGTACAGTGAAATTCTAGGGGCCAGGCTGCAGACAGCTCTGGAGAAACAGAACTGGGAAGCCTTTTTTGCACAGGTGAACACCACTCTCGCCGGGGTCCCCTATGAAATTTTCCCCAGGAAAGAAGCTTTTTTCAATTCTCTGATGCACCTGATGCTGATGTCGACTGGCCTGCCCACCCTGAGCCAGGTACAAACCAGCAAAGGGCGGATGGACACGGTGATTGCACTTGAGAAGCAGGTGTTCATTTTTGAATTTCAGTTAGATGGAACGGCTCAGGAAGCCCTGGAGCAGATCAAAAGTGCTGGATATGGGGAAAAGTACCTGGGAAAACAGGCGCTAATGGTAGGCGTCAATTTCGATTCAGTCAGCAAAAGCGTGTCTGAGTGGGTGACGGAGACTTTGGTTCCAGGTTCCTGAGACCTATCCTGGACTGGTCGTTCGTTGAGATGATTGTGTGTTAGGCCAGGCTCCCAGGTGGGAGAATGGACCTGTCATGCCCCCTCGAGTCGGTAAG